>CAZEWD010000079.1:0-4595 GCA_964515725.1 uncultured Binatia bacterium (SeqCode) | reverse complement strand
TGAATACGGGTCAGGTCACCGTGGAACGCGAAATCCTCCGTAGCGAGTTGGATGAGCTCATCAAGCCCATCGTCGAACAGACACTGGTCCCATGCCGCCAGGCATTGAAGGATGCGGGCCTCAAGGCTTCGGAACTCGACGACGTGGTTCTCGTCGGCGGGAGCACCCGGGTTCCTCTCGTCCGCCAGATGGTACAGGATCTTTTTGGGAGACCGCCACACGTGGATCTGAATCCTGAAGAAGTCGTGGCCCTTGGCGCTGCCGTACAAGCGGGTGTTTTGTCGGGACGGCGCGGCGACATGTTACTGCTCGATGTGGTTCCGCTGTCTCTCGGCATCGAGACCGTCGGCGGTGTACTGGAACGAATCATCGACCGCAACACGACGATCCCTTGCACCGTACGGCAGGAATTCACCACCTTCGTCGACAACCAGACCGCTGTCGATTTCCATGTCCTCCAGGGGGAGCGCGAACTCGCTGCCGACTGTCGCAGCCTGGCGCGCTTTCGTTTGCGCGGCCTCGAACCCCAGCCCGCCGGATTACCCCGCATCGAGGTGACCTTCATGGTCGATGCGAACGGTATTCTCAACGTGACCGCGGTGGACAAGCGCACGGGTCGTGAAAAGTCGATCGATGTGAAGCCCTCCTATGGGCTGACAGACGAAGCGATCGAGAATATGCTCGAAGCATCGTTCGATCACGCGGAGGAAGACGTCGCCAACCGCCTGCTCATCGAGGCTCGCAACGATGCGGACAGCATCCTGCGCGCCACGCGCAAGCAACTGAACGACCTCGAGATGACCGGCGAGGAAAAGGCCGCCGTCGCTACCGCGGTGGCAAACCTCGAGACCGTCATGGCAGGCGCCGACTACAACCACATTCGCGATGTCACAGACGAATTGAAGCGGGTCACCGAACCGCTCGCGCACCGCATCATGGAGAGTGCCATCAAAGAGGCGCTCGAGCACCGGAGCATCGAAGAAATCACCGGAGGAGACCGATCCGAATGACTCTGAAATGGAGTGATATCGAAGACATCGCCATCGGGTTGGCCGAAGCGCACCCCGGTACAAACCCGCTCGAAGTGCGATTCACCGATCTGCACAAGTGGGTGACTCAATTGCCCGGATTCGACGACGATCCGAAGTCGTCCAATGAGAAAAAACTGGAAGCCATCCAGATGAAATGGCTGGAGGAATGGGAAGACAGCCTGGACTGAACTGCACCTGGCAATCGGCTTCGGAATGAGGAACTTCCTATGATGCAGGTAAGTCGCAAAGTCGATTATGCGCTTCGCGCTGCGATGTATCTGGCTGTGAAACGCGACGGCCGCCCTGCTCCTGTAAGTGAGATTGCAGCCCGCCGCCGTATCCCCAAGAAATTCCTCGAAAAGATCATCAAGGATCTGATCCGCGCCAACCTGGTCATTTCCCATCGGGGTGCACATGGGGGCTATACCCTGAGCCGTCCCGCCAACAGCATTTCGTTCCGTGACGTGATCGAGGCCGTGGAAGGTCCGATCTCTCTCAACCACTGCGTCACCGAGGAGCGCGACTGTGCAGTTCTCTCCACGTGCAACATGCAGAACATCTGGATGGAGGGGCAACGGCGCGTATTGGATTATTTTGCGGGCACCACGCTGGCGGATGTCAGTTCTATCGTAGGACTGAATAACGCGCCCGCCCCCGCGGTCTAACCGGCGCTTTCAATGAAGGAGAGGTTTCATGGCGCAGTTCCTCAGTGATACGTTCACACATCTCCTGCAACCCGATACCGTCCTGCCCACGCAATACCATGCCACGATACGGCGAAAAGGAGCCTACGAGGCGGAACGGCGTCTGGTGATTGCGGTTTTGCAGGATGCGGTCGATTGCTTCCAGAAGCACATTTTCTCGGCAGATCGTAAGCAGCAGCAACTCTTCCGCGAGGCAGACGAATGGATCCAATCGAATGACAGGAGTTGGCCTTTCGCGTTCGAAAACGTATGCGATCTGCTGCAAATCAATGCGGAATATCTGCGTCACGGCCTGATGGAATGGAAAGATCGCGCCTACCTGCTGCGGCGCACCGATCGCATGGCAAGCTGATCGGCGAAGCGAGGACCGGTATCAGCTCGGCCCCTGAAGCGGCTGAGTCCCCACATCGGCCCGGACAACCCATCACCTGAATTACTCACACCGTTTTCAGGCCCCCTGCTAACTGACGCCCATGATCCGACTCTTGCGTCGCTCCCTGCGCCTTGTCTGGTGGCACACTTCGGAAACTCTGTTGTGGATCTTTGGGAGACGGAGCAGCTACGCTGTCCTGAAGCTGGAAGTGAGCGGAGATCTCGCAGAGGTTCCCAGCTTGCCCCCGCTCCCTTTCCTGCGATCACGCGCCCGTACCGACTTCCTGCGTCTTCTCACCGTGTTGCGCTGGGCGTCACAAGACACCGATGTGCAGGCGGTTTTCATCAAGTGCGGCGAGTTACAGGTGGGCTGGGCAAAACTCCAGGAACTACACCGTTGTCTCCTGACCCTGCGCAAGCACGGCAAACGGGTCCATGTCCACCTGACACAGGCAAACCTGCACGAATACGTGCTGTCGTCTGCCGCCGATAAGATTACCCTCGCGCCGGCAGGCAACCTGGATATCACCGGGATTTCCTCGGAAGTGGTCTTCATCGCCGGCGTCCTCGACAAGCTCGGCATCCAGCCAGAACTGGTGCAATTCGGCAAATACAAATCCGCGGGAGAGACCTTCACCCGAACCACGATGTCGCCTGAGCACCGGGAAATGGTCGAAGGACTCCTGGGGGACCTGTACGAACAGGTGGCTGCGTGCATCGCTGAAGGGCGCGGCATTTCTCCGGAAAAGGCGCGCGCCGTTCTGAACGAGGGTCCCTACTCTGCACGCCAGGCATGCGAGGCAGGACTCGTCGATTCCCTCGCGTACGAGGACGAAGCCGAGGCGGGATTGCGTGCCGGACTCGAAGAAGCGGGAGTCATCGAACAAGGCCCTTATGCGACGCGGCGCGGCAAACAACTGCGGCGCCTGGGGTTGTTCGAAACGATCGGGCGGATAGGACTCTTGCACGTCTCCGGCCCGATCAAGACGGGAGAGACGGTGCCTGGCGGTGATGGCGCCAGCGCATCGGGAGCAGGATCTCTCATGCGGGACCTGACAGAACTACGAGAACGTGACGATATCGAAGCGGTCGTCGTGCGTGTCGCCAGCCCCGGCGGGTCCGGTCTGGCTTCCGACCTGCTCTGGCACGAGATGCAACGCATCAAAAGTCGCAAGCCGCTGGTTGTCTCGATGGGAGACGTCGCCGCATCAGGCGGATACTACATCGGAGTGGCCGGCTGCCCGGTCCTGGCGGAAAATGGCACGATCACCGGTTCGATCGGAGTCCTCGCCGGCAAACCGGTGCTACGGAAGTTCTACGAAAAACTGGGCGTTACCAAAGAGATCGTCAGCCATGGCAGGCACGCCGCCCTGCACACGGACTATCTCCCCCTATCCGACGATGACCGCAAAGTGCTGCACGGACATGCCGAGCAATTCTACTCCGAGTTCCTGGACAAAGTGGCTGCCGGACGATCTCTCCCCACAGAACAGGTACACGAGGCTGCACAGGGACGTGTATGGACCGGCAAGCAAGCCATGGGCTTCGGCTTGATCGACCAGATCGGCGGACTCGAACAGGCACTTGCCGAAGCAAAACTGCTGGCCGGACATCTGCCGGAAACACGCGTCGCCATCGAGACCTACCCGAAACCACGACGTATCTGGCGCCTGCCGCTGCCCTTCGGCTTGCCGCTGACACAATTGTCCCTTACAGAGCCGTGGTGGCGTGAGGCTGCTCGCGAGCGTCTCTGGGCCATCTTGCCGTTTCGACTGCGCTTTTTTTGACGTGTGGGAATGAGACGGCGGTCGAGGAGTTTCTGCGTAAAGAGGTCATCCGATCAGGAGGAATCGTGCTGCATCCCGAACTGATTGCATCGCGCCCCGAGGATGTCGGCATCGACAGTGAACGCCTCGAAGCGCTGTTTGCCAGGGTTCGGAAAGATATCGACGAAGGAATCCTGCCAAGCGCCCAGGTGGCCATTGCAAGACACGGCCGGCTCGCCGGAATGCGTACTTTCGGAAGAGCCACGCAAGGGGGCGTGGAACAAGCCGCCACCAATGAAACTCTCTACTGTGTTTTTTCGTGTACCAAGGCGATGATCGCGGCGGCCGTTTGGCTGCTTCTGGAACAAAATGCGCTGCGTATCGACGAACGTGTGGCCGGCATCATCCCAGAGTTCGGCACGAACGAAAAACACACGATTACCGTCCTGCAGGTCCTGCTGCACGTCGGCGGATTCCCGTATGCGCCGTACCACCCGGATGACTGGCACGATCGTGCCAAACGGATCGAGGCGTTCTCCCGGTGGCGGCTCACCTGGGCACCGGGAAGCCGTTTCGAATACCACCCGACCTCCGGGCACTGGGTTCTGGCCGAAATCATCGAACGCCGTAGTGGTATGGACTACCGGGAGTTCATCCGTAAAGAGATTCTCGAACCAATCGGACTCGATGAACTGCTCCTCGGCCAACCGCCCGAATACGAC
>CAZEWD010000078.1:9751-11829 GCA_964515725.1 uncultured Binatia bacterium (SeqCode) | reverse complement strand
CGCCCCGATCGCAGCACGGTCGATCGTCGTATTGGCGCCGACTTCGACGTCATCCTCCAGAATCACGGTGCCCGACTGCGTGATTTTCCGGATCGATCCATCATTGCCCAGCACGTATCCGAAACCATCGCCACCAATGACACAGCCACTCTGCAGCACGACACGGTCTCCGATCTGCACACGCTCGCGCACCACGGCGTGGGCGAAGGCGCGAAAGTCATCGCCGATACAGGCCTCGGGATAGATGACGACATGCGCATCGATGTGGGCACGGGCGCCAATCCGCACGCCTTCACCGATCACGGAGTAGGGGCCGACATCCGCATCGGCACCGATCTCGGCTGACTCCGCAATCACCGCAGTCGGGTGGATGCCCTTGATGCGCGGCGGTGGCATGTAGAACAGATCGATGGCCTGGGAGAAGGTCAGGTAGGGATCGTGGCAACGCAACGTCGGCAGATCGACGTCATCTTCCGAGTACGCCACGATCGCCGCCGAGGCACGCGTCGTCTTGAGCCACGGCCGGTATCGGGGATTGGCAATGAACGTGAGATCGCCGGGGCCTGCCTCCTCGATGGGCATCAGACGCCCTACCTCGATTTCACCGTCGCCGCGCAGCTCACAGCCCAGGCGCGTCGCGATCTCCGCCAGCTTCATACCGCTCTCCCTCCGTCGCTGCGACCTTAACGAGAGGTGGTGATCTGGAGCAAGTCTGCTGACGAACGTGGGAGTAGGTGCGTTGATGCATCATACCCCCTGTGTTAGAGACGCCACTCCCTATGATTCAGGCACCGGATTTTGAAAAGCGTGGTGGCCTTGTCGTGGCGATCGCGCAGGATGCCAGCACGGGCGAAATTCTCATGGTGGCGTACATGAACCGTCAAGCGTGGGACAAAACGCTCGAAACGGGAAAGGCTTGTTACTGGAGCACGTCACGCAATCAGTTGTGGTTGAAGGGAGAAAGCTCCGGGCATACCCAGGATGTCGAAGAGATCCGGGTCGACTGTGATGCGGATGCAGTGCTTCTCAAGGTGCACCAGCGTGGCGGCGCAGCGTGCCACGAAGGATATCGAAGCTGCTTTTTCCGCAAAGTCGAGGGTGATGGGTGGAAGGCCGTGGAAGAACGGGTCGTCGATCCGGAAACCGTCTACGGAAAGCGCGGTTGATTCATGAGTCTTTTGAAGCTCGGCATCCCCAAAGGCAGCCTGCAGGATTCGACCGTGGAACTCTTCCGCAAGGCCGGTTGGAAAATCGGTGTTTCGGACCGCAGCTATTTCCCCACCATCAACGACGATACGATCCGTTGCTCCCTGGTGCGAGCGCAGGAAATGGCACGCTACGTCGAAGATGGTACCCTCGATGCAGGCCTGACAGGTATCGACTGGATCCGGGAAAATGATTCTCAGGTCGAGGTCGTCTGTGATCTGATATACTCCAAAGCCAGTTTCCGGCCGACCCGCTGGGTGCTGGTCGTACCCGAGGACTCGGCGGTCCGGTCCCCCGAGGATCTGAAGAACAAGAGAATTGCCACCGAGCTGGTCAATTACACCCGGCGTTTTTTCGCGGAACGCAATGTCCCGGTCGAAGTGGAATTCTCCTGGGGAGCAACAGAGGCGAAGGCGGCCGATGGCCTCGTCGATGCGATCGTGGAGGTGACGGAAACCGGGAGTACGATCCGGGCGAATCGTCTGCGTATCGTTTGCGAGCTTTTCGAGTCCAACCCGCAGCTCATCGCCAACCGCGATGCCTGGAGAGATCGGGCCAAGCGGGAGAAGATCGAACAGATCAGTACGCTGCTCCAGGGAGCCCTCAAGGCCGAGAGCAAAGTCGGAATCAAGATGAACGTCCCGGCCAATCGCCTCAAGGAAGTCATCGGGCTGATTCCGAGTCTGACGGCACCAACGGTATCGCCTCTCTTCCAGAGCGGTGAATTGAAAGGCGAAGAGTGGTTTGCGGTCGAAAGCGTCATCTCGGAACTGGAAGTGCGTGAGCTGATTCCCAAACTGCTGGCGCGGGGTGCCACCGGCATCATCGAGTACCCACTGAACAAGATCGTCTGCTGAAGATCCTTCCTTGCA
>CAZEWD010000078.1:1135-9741 GCA_964515725.1 uncultured Binatia bacterium (SeqCode) | reverse complement strand
GATGTCACGGACTCTCTTGGTTTTCTGCCTGACATTGACGGTAACCCTGTGTGCGGGGTGCCGGGAGAGCGCACAGGACCGGGCTCGCGCTGCGGCAGAAAAGGTCATGCAGTCGATCCCCGATGTCGAGGCGAAAGCGCTGGCGCAGAACGCTTCCCCTGAAAAGGTGAAAGAGGCACAACAGGCGCTGTTTCTGGTCAGGGAATACATGGGGGAAATCAACGGAAAGCTCGATTCCGTAACGGTGAATGCCATCGAAGCCTTCCAGCGCGACCGCGGGCTGAGAGATGATGGGATCCTCGATGAGCGCACGATGCGGGAGATGAAGGATGTTCTGGCACAGACCCGGCCGCCCGCACCCTGACAAAGTCAATGCAGGCTCACCGAATGCGCGGTGCTTCGCAGAAACAGCGCAGGCATTGCGGGACACAACGGCTGTCCCGGCAGCGCACTCGGGCGCATCGTTCGCCCGTGCGATCCATGACACACTTTTCCCTGTGCCGCATCGTGGCTGCTTCGTGCTCCGCCGGAGTTGTTCATGAGTGGTGATTGGAGCCTTCTGTCTGCCGCGAGCCTCGGGCTCGCATTCGGGCTGAAGCATGCGCTCGACGCCGACCATCTCGCGGCGGTATCGGTGATCGTGAGCGAGAAACGTAGTTTCTGGAGATCCTCTTCGGTGGGTGCGCTTTGGGGGCTTGGCCACTCGTTTTCTCTGCTCGCCGTTGCCGTGCTGGTCATTGTGGCAGAGATCAGAATTCCGTCCTGGGCAGCTTCCACGCTCGAACTGGCCGTGGCGATCATGTTGATTGGTCTCGGAGTGAATGCCGTTTTCGTGCTCTGGCGCGGTGGCACGGTACACATGCATGCCCACCGGCATGGACGGCGACTACACGTTCACCCGCATGTCCATCTGCCGGGCCAGCCGTCCGGCGAGATGCATCACAACGTACCGTTTGCAACACGGTCCCTGCTTGTGGGAGCCGTACACGGCCTGGCCGGAAGTGCCGCGCTCATGCTCCTGGTCCTCGCAACTTTGCCGTCGTCGCTGCTCGGTTTCGCCTACATCATTGCCTTTGCCATCGGTTCAACGGCCGGAATGTTCCTGATGACCCTGATGGTCAGCCTGCCTTTACGTCTTGCCGCACAGCGTTTCACCCGAGCGTACAGTGCAGTGCGCCTGAGCGCTGCACTCGGCAGTATCTGCACAGGAGTATGGCTGGCGTTGGTGTCGCTCTGACGAAAAGTTCTGTAACCAAAGGTCCCTGGGAACCCGATCTGCCGGCACCCACCACGGCGTGGGCCTCCTCGCTGAGTCGAAGTGGCGCAGAGGGAACAGGGCCCAGGTGGACATCGCGATGAAACTCAGCCATTGAGCCATCTTCGATTTCCGATCCGAAAGGTTGAGAGATGCCCATCACAGTCATTGCAAACGTGAAAGTGAAACCCGGGTCCGAGGCAGCCTTCGAGTCCGAAGCCGCCAGGATGATTTCCTACGTGAAGGCCAACGAGCCCGGAACGTTGACCTACATCCTGCACCGCTCCCAGGCGGACCCTTCCCAATACCTCTTTTATGAAGTGTACACGGACCAGACAGCCCTGGCGGCGCATGGCGGCAGCGAAGCCATGATGCAGTTCTTCGGAGCCATGGGTGAGATCGTTGCTGCACGCCCTGAAATCACGATGTACGAGGAGATCGACGGCAAACGCTGACGGCACGATGCCCGTTCCGCCCGTGTCACCGCACACCCTTTACGCCGAGCGCTTCGAAGAGGCGGCAGCGCAGGTCCGGAACCTGACGAGACGTGAGCGGAACCTGTCTGCGGCCCGCCTTTCCGTTTTTGCCGGCGGGGTTCTGGTCCCCCTCCTTGCCTTCGATACCCAGTGGTATTCGCCCTGGTGGACTGCGCTTCCCGCTCTGATCTTTGCCTCTCTCGTCGTCGTCCATGACCGCTGCATCCGGCTGCGTAAACGCGCGCAGCGCATACGCCGTTTCTTCGAGACCGGGATTCTCCGGCTCGAAGGGCGTTGGGCAGGGCAGGGGGTTCAAGGGGAACGATTCCTCGATCCACATCACCCGTTTGCTGCAGATCTCGATCTGTTCGGACCGGGATCCCTCTTCGAATTTCTCTGTACGGCTCGGACCTCGGCCGGTGAAGACATTCTGGCGCAGTGGCTGCTCCATCCCTCTTCCCCGGACGAGATCCGGCGGCGGCAGGTTGCCGTCGCAGAGCTTCGTTCGCGCCTCGAATTGCGCCTGGATCTGGCACTCCTTGCGGATGAAACCCGTGCCGAGATCGATCCCGGCAGACTGGCGCGGTGGGCCGCTGCGGTACCGGTCCTGGCACCGGAAAGTCCCCGGCTCGCGGCGGTGGCCCTTGTTGCATCTACTCTGCTCAGCGGCGTGTGGTTGGCTCTCGGGCACAGCGGCTGGCCGTTGGTGATCTCACTGCTGGTACAAGCCCTGTTTGCTCTCCTGCTGCGGAACAGAGTCGTTTCGATCATACGCGATGCCAGCGCGCCCGACCGCAATCTGGCGTTGTTTGCCTGTCTTCTGGGACGGATGGAGCAGGAGTCGTTCACCAGTCCGTACCTGCAGGATCTGAGCGAGCGCCTGCGTACACAAGGCGAGCCACCCTCGCACCGCATTGCCCGGCTCCACCGGCTCGTCCATCTGCTCGATGCACGGCGAAACCAGGTGTTCGCGCCTTTCTCCGGTCTCCTTCTCTGGGGGACCCAATGTGCCCTGGCGATCGAAAATTGGAGGCAGCAGAGTGGCAGTGTGATCGCGCACTGGCTGCAAGCAGTGGCGGAAATGGAAGCGCTGTGTTCGTTGAGCGGATATGCTTTCGAGCATCCCGGCGATCCGTTCCCCGAGGTGAAGGATGATGGATCCGAACTGACAGTCCGGGGAATCGGACATCCGTTGATTGATCCATCCGTGTGCGTTCGCAACGATCTCCAATTGGGTAGCCCCACCCGCGTTCTGGTGGTGAGCGGCTCCAATATGTCGGGGAAAAGCACCCTGCTGCGCAGCGTAGGTACAAACGTTGTTCTCGCCTTTGCGGGTGCACCAGTGCGGGCCGAGGCGATGACGCTATCGCCGCTCGCGCTCGGTGCCTCGATCCGTACCCACGATTCGTTGCAGGAGGGAACGTCGCGGTTTTATGCGGAGATCAAACGGCTGCGCCAGATCATGGATCTGGCTACGGGCGAAAAGACGTTGCTCTTTCTGCTCGATGAGATCCTGCATGGAACGAATTCACACGATCGCGGTATCGGCGCAGAGGCCATCGTACGGGGGTTTCTCCGGCGTGGCGCAATCGGTCTGGTTACGACGCACGACCTGGCACTCACTCGTGTCGCGGAAGTTCTCGCACCGGAGACGGGAAACGTTCATTTCGAAGACCAGATGCACGAGGGAACAATGTGTTTCGATTACCGGATGCGGCCAGGAGTCGTCACCCACAGCAACGCCCTTGCTCTCATGCGCGCCGTGGGGCTCGAGGTCTGATCAGGCCGCATGGGCACGGGGGGATGTCTCTCTTGCGACCTGTTTGCGGCTACGGCAAATTAACCCGGCATGTTTCGAACTCGTGCATTTCTGGCAGCCGGTCTGCGATATTTGGGTCTCGTTGCGCTGGTGGCTGGCGCTGGAACCGTTGTCCAACTCGTCTGGTTCCGTGCACAGGCCGGTACCCGGCAGGTTGTGGCAGCTCAGGTCCCGCCCGTTGGATCCAACCCACGCAACGAGGAGGACCCGGCCGCACGGAGTGTGTGGGCGCTGGCAACAGATGGCTGGGTGATCCGCGTGGACGGTGCGGATATCTCCATTCCGTCGTTTCTCGACCAGACACGGGCTCGCCCCCGTGCCAATGTCGGAGTGACGATCTCCCCGTACGACCGGCTTATCATCTCACATGCCAAAGCAGAGGGGTTTGATTGGCGGCTGATCGCCGCGCTCATTTTTGAAGAATCGCGTTTCGAACCGGAGGCCGAGAGCGACAAGGGAGCCTACGGCCTGATGCAGGTGCGGCCGATTGCAGCCGCAGACGTCGGGGAATCGGAATTCTTTTCTCCAGACGATAATATCCGAACAGGTGTACGCTACCTGAAACAACTCGACCAGAATTTTCAGGACGTGAACCCAGCCGATCGCCTGCAGTTCATCCTTGCCGCCTACAACATGGGTCCGGCGCATATCCGGGATGCGCAACAGGTGGCACGGCGACTTGGCTACGACCCGGCTCGCTGGGACAGCGGTGTAGCTCTGGTGGCGCCGCTTCTGGAATTGCCGGCAATCTACGGTGAATTGCCCGCCGGGTATGCCCAGGGGAGCTCCACCGTGGCCTATGTGCAACGGATCCTCGACCGTTACGAGACGTATGTGCGGGAGGCGCCGGTTGCAGAGGAATTGCTCGCTTCCGCCAGTATTCCGTAACCCCGGATGAGAACCGGCCGCTGCGCTCTTCTGGAAGGACAGCCAGACAGGCCTTCTCGTCAGACAGTCCCTCTCTGACTCGCATCGCGGGCGCGCCAGAACAGCAGTTCGACGCTCTGTTCGAAGTATCGGAAACGCTCGTCTTTTGTCTGGCCGGTGTGGAACCGGTAATAGATCTGCTGCAACACCACGGCGATCTTGAAGAGACCGAAGACGTAGTAGTACGGCACGTTACTGACGTCGATTCCGTGCCGCTTTCCGTAGTGTTGAACCGCTTCGGCGCGCGTCATGAAACCTGTGGTGTTGGACGGCATCCCAATCGCGGCAGGGGAGCTTCCCGGGGGCGCTTCACTTGCCTCGAGCCAGGCAGAGAGCAAAGTGCCGAGATCGGCGAACGGATCGCCCCGTGTGCACATATCCCAATCGAACACCGCCACGCAGCGTCCTGGATCGTTCTCGTCGAGCATCATGTTGTCGAGGCGCCAATCATTGTGCAGCAGAGTCGGTTTTGGTGATGGCGGAAGGTGTTCCTTCAGCCACTGGTGCACCTCGACGCCGAGCGGCATCTCCTTCGTTTTGGCGCGTTCGAAACGACCCATCCAACCGTCAATCTGTCGCAACATGAAACCATCGGGCTTGCCGATCTGGTCCAATTCAACGCTGGCCGGGTCCACGGCGTGCAGGTCGGCAAGGGCATCGATCAGTACTTCACTGATCTTTCGGTTGACGACCGGATCGTGTCCGCCACCCCACTTCTCCGGAATGACGCGACGCACGACGGTGCCCTTCCGCCTCTCCATGACGAAGAACGGCGCGCCTATGATGTCGTTGTCTTCACAGAACAGGTAGGCACGCGGCGCGAGCGGATACCCCCGGTATAATTTCGAAAGACAGTGGTACTCGCGGCCCATGTCATGGGAAGATGGCGCCACGGGTCCCAGAGGCGGGCGGCGGATCACGTATTCGATATCTCCGTATCGGAGGAGGTAGGTCAGGTTTGCGTGCCCACCGGCAAACTGGACAATGTCGAGCGGCTGTTCCGAACCCGCCAGCTTGCCACGCAGATAGCCGGCCAGCTTTCCGTGATCGAAATTCTCATCGCTGCGGATGGGGATCGTTTCAGGTGGGTCTGTAGGCTTGTCTTCCAGCATAGGATCTCCGAGTCATGAGATAAGAAACGTTCCGATTCGCCACTTGATCGAACGCTGTAGTTCATCGTGTACTGTCCTGCATGTAGAACACAGGAAACGCCCAGATGCGACAGTCTGCACTGCTTGTCACGGTCTTTTCCGAAACAACGCTGCAAGACTTTCCCGGGCCGCATCCTGTTGGGAACGAGGCATGTCCGAGCCGGCACTACGGCCGAACGAGAAGAACTCACAGAAGTTCCCGATCTCCTTGTCTACCTGTCTCTCTGCCTGAGTTTCGCGGCAGGCATTGTGGAATGACGGGTCGTAAAACGTACAGTTCAGACAACAGTGAAGGTCCGCACCACAGTGATGGCACGTGTCGCGACGCCCGATCCGTCCGATCCCCTCCATCGAAGTGTTACACCGATGGCAGGATCGTTCTGTTCCTCGCTTCCATTCCATCCCCGATCGTGGTTGATAGCATCGCTCGAAAGCGAGTCACATCATGGACAGTCCGGAGCGGAACGGCATGCTGGAGTTGATCGAGGAATACCAGGCCAGCCTGCGAAGCGAAGACAACGCCTCCGCACACACGGTGCGTAACTACGGCAGTGATCTGCGCCAACTGTACACGTTCCTGCGCGAACAGGGGTTGGCTCTGAACGAGTCGGGAGACGGCGTGCGTGTCGATGCCATCGATGTCCGTACCATACGGGCCTATCTCGGCCATCTCCTGCGGCACAACCGGAAAAGCTCGGTGGGGCGCAAGCTCTCTTCGATCAAGGGCTTCTTCCGATACCTGGCGCGCCAGAAGCTGATCTCCCGTGATCCGAGCGCCGGTATCGCCACACCGAAGAAAGAGCAGCAGTTACCGGTCCATCTGACGGTCGACGACATGTTTCGCCTTCTCGACGCACCCTCCGCCGAATGCCCGGCCGGGCTGCGCGATCGTGCCATCCTGGAAGTCACCTATTCCTGTGGATTGCGCGTCAGCGAACTCGTGGGCTTGGACTGGAACGACATCGATGATGGTAACGAGACGGTACGCGTACGCGGGAAAGGCAACAAGGAGCGTATCGTGCCGATTGGCCGTGCGGCGCTGCAAGCACTCGATGCGTATCGCGCTCGCCGTGGCCAGTTGTGCCGGCGGACTCTATTCGATGATTCGGCCATTTTTCTGAACCGGCAAGGGACGAGATTGACGACGCGTAGCGTGGCACGTCTTCTCGACCACTATTTGAAGGTCAGTGGTGTGGCGACAAAGGCGAGTCCACACGCGCTCCGGCATAGTTTTGCGACTCATCTACTCAATGCTGGCGCCGATCTGCGGGCGATCCAGGAGCTGCTCGGCCACTCCAGTCTCTCGACCACGCAGCGCTACACTCACCTCAATTTCGAAGAGTTGATGCGAGTGTACGACAAGGCGCATCCCCACGCCTGAAAGACAACCACAGCGTTCCACCAAAGGATCCACGAGATGAATCAACCCCACGGGACGACGATCATCGCCCTCCGGCGTGACGATCAGGTCGTGATGGCCGGCGACGGTCAGGTCAGCCTCGGCCCGACCATTCTGAAGCATCGTGCGCGCAAGGTGCGGCGGATTTTCGGAGACAAGGTTCTCGCCGGATTTGCCGGCGCTACAGCCGATGCCTTCACCCTGTTCGAGAAATTCGAACGTCAGCTCGAACAACACAAGGGAAACCTGCGGCGTGCCGCCGTGGAACTGGCGAAGGACTGGCGTACGGACCGCGTTCTGCGACGCCTGGAAGCCCTGCTCGTCGTTGCCGATCGGGAAACATTGCTCATCCTCTCCGGGAGCGGTGATGTGATCGAGCCGGATGAGCCGATCGTAGCGATCGGTTCGGGAGGCAACTTCGCGCTCGCTGCAGCTCGTGCCCTCCTCCGGCACAGTTCCCTGGAAGCCCGGCAGATTGCCGAAGAAGCAATGCGTATTGCAGCCGAGATCTGCGTGTACACGAACGATCAGGTCACAGTCGAACAGCTCTGACCGCTACTCCGCCCGGGACAATCGAATCGGCCGGCTCCGTGGAATCGACCATTGCATGTAGTCCTGCCAGTGGTAGCTAACAGGATTCCATGAGTCAGATGACACCACGAGAGATCGTCTCGGAACTCGACCGGTATATCGTCGGGCAGCGCAAGGCCAAACGTGCCGTGGCCATCGCACTGCGAAACCGGTGGCGGCGGTTGCAGGTGCCGGAAGAGCTGCGAGATGAAATTGCACCGAAAAACATCATCATGATCGGGCCAACCGGTGTCGGAAAGACGGAGATCTCACGGCGTCTGGCCAAGCTGTCCCAGGCACCCTTTGTGAAGGTCGAGGCCTCCAAGTTCACAGAAGTCGGGTATGTGGGCCGTGACGTGGAATCCATGATCCGCGATCTGGCTGACCTGGCCATCAAGATGGTGAAGGATGAGGAGCAGGAAAAAGTGTCCCTGCGCGCCCGAGACCTGGCTGAAGAACTTGTTCTGGACCTGTTGCTTCCCGGACAAAGCGAGGTACCGGGCGATGAGACCGGGGAGAGCACGCGGGAGAAATTCCGCCGTATGCTTCGCGCTGGTCAACTGGACGAACGTGTCGTCGAGTTGGAAGTGACGCGCAGTGCCATACCGATGGTCGAAGTCTTTACACCACAGGGCATGGAAGGCATGGAGTCGCAAATCAAAGACCTCTTTTCCGGTCTCATGCCGAAACAGGCGAAAAAACAACGCTTGAAGATTCCCGAGGCGCTCGAACAGCTCACGCAGGAGGAAGCCGGCAAACTCGTGGATATGGAGGCCGTCACGAAGGAGGCGATACGGCGGGTCGAGCAGTCGGGCATCGTCTTCATCGACGAGATCGACAAGATTGCAGGACGCGACGGCATGGCCGGTCCGGATGTCTCACGCCAGGGCGTGCAACGCGATCTGCTCCCGATCATCGAGGGCAGCACGGTGAACACCAAACACGGCATGGTGCGAACCGACCACATCCTGTTCATCGCCTCCGGGGCCTTCCATATTGCCAAGCCGTC
>CAZEWD010000078.1:0-1125 GCA_964515725.1 uncultured Binatia bacterium (SeqCode) | reverse complement strand
CCGATCCGTGTCGAGCTGGAACCTCTGACGAAGGAAGATTTCGTACGAATCCTCACCGAGCCACAGAACGCGCTGATCAAACAGTACGTGGAACTTCTTGCGACCGAAGGTGTGACCCTCACCTTTGAGCCGGATGCCATAGAGGAAATTGCCGGAATCGCCGCCGAAGTGAACCGGATCACAGAAGACATCGGCGCCCGCCGACTGCATACCGTCGTCGAGCGTTTGCTGGAGTCGTTGTCCTTCGAGGCGCCGGAAATGAGCGGACGGGAAGTCGTCATCGATTCCGCGTATGTTCATGACATGCTCGACGATATCGTACGCAACGAAGACCTCTCCCGTTATATCCTGTGACGGGCTGAAGCTCATCGAGCGGGAGCCCGCACAGCCCGCATGAGCCTGCCTCGACGGCGCGGTACCGGGTAGCGGCTGGTCGATGGCCGGCCCAGAATTCCACGATCGAAGCAGAGGGATTGCATGAAGGGTGTCCCGGAACCTACGAGAGACCATCGGTGAATATGGATACACGCGCAAATCTCATGGAAGAGTTGATTGCCCGGGCGGACACCCTGTTGGAGGCGCTGCCTTATATCCGCCGGTACGCAGGCAAAACGATGGTCGTGAAATACGGCGGCCATGCCATGGTCGAATCGAGCCTGCGGGACAGCTTTGCCCAGGACATCGTTCTCCTGAAATATGTCGGGATCAACCCGGTGATCGTCCACGGTGGCGGACCTCAGATCAATAAGCTTCTGGACCAACTCGGCATCGAACCGCAGTTCGTGCGCGGCCTGCGAGTGACGGACGAAAAGACGATGGACGTCGTGGAGATGGTGCTCGGCAAGATCACCAACGACATCGTGACACTCATCAACCGCAATGGCGGCAGGGCCGTCGGCATCTCTGGTAAGGACGGCGAATTGCTCCGTGCCGGCAAGCTGGAAATGACGGCGGAGGAAAGTGGCCGGCCGACCAAGCTCGACATCGGTCTGGTGGGTAAAGTCCATGGCGTCAATCCGGCCGTGATTGCAGCGCTCGATCGCGGCGGTTTCATCCCTGTCATTGCGCCGATTGGCATCGGCGAGAAGGGCGAGTCCTACAACATCAACGCCGATGCCGTCGCCG
>CAZEWD010000077.1:6590-11910 GCA_964515725.1 uncultured Binatia bacterium (SeqCode) | reverse complement strand
CAGATATATGCAGCGCGTTGAGCTGGCGGCCGAACTCGAAGAGGAAGACATAGGAAACCGTGAGCACGCAGCAACAGGCGATTTCCACCGGGAGTCCGCCCCCCTTCATGAAGGAGAACATTCTCAGCCATTCGTTGATGCCGTGGCTGATGCCGAAACCGGCCAGCAGCCAGAGAGGGCGGGAAATTTTGAACACGCTCTTGATGCGGATGTACACACCGACGGCGGTGCCCATCGCGATAAAGGAAAAACCATAGACGAAGAACACCGCGTCCAGGTGGTACTGAAACCACTGATACATGAGATCCGCCATGGAAACCTTTCGCCCGCGGCTGGACATTCCGCGCCGTCGGGGCAAAGCGCGCCGCGTCATTGATCTTCTCGAAGACATCGCCGGAGACCGGCTTCGCCGCGTCAGCGCGGATGCTCCGTCTTCTTTGGATTGCGTCAAAGAGGTCCATAGACGCCCTTTCCCACATTCGATGTGCGATGGACGGTATTATTCCTGCTTCGATGCGGCCGCATACGCCACCTCTTTGATCCTCCGGGCAAGGTCATGCAGTTTCACGGGTTTCTTCACGTACTCATAGATGCCGTCGGTGCCCGGCCGCATGTCCTTGGTCGGGTCCACGCCGATCCCGGTCAGAAAGGCGCACATGGTCTCGATCTCATCCATGTTCGTCTGCCGGTAGATGGTTGTGTTCGTGCAGACCGTATAGCCACGGCGCTTCCCTTCCTTGATCATCTCGATCGCTTTGTCGAAGACGCCTGCGCGGTTGACGAGGGAATCGTGGGTTTCCCTCATTCCGTCGAGGTGGACGTTGATGGAAAGGCGCTTGTGCGGCCTGCTCTTCGCGTAGAATCGGTCGAGCAGAATGCCGTTCGTACACAAGTAGATGTGCCGCTTGCGGGCGATGATTCCCTCGACCAGCTCCGGCAGCTCAGGATAAACCGTCGGCTCACCGCCGCAGATCGAGACGACGGGGGTTCCCGCTTCGTCGACGGCTTTCAGGCATTCATCCAACGGCAGCCGATCCTTCAGGTCGCCGTTGTATCGTTCGGGCGAACAGCCGAGACAGGCGAGATTGCACGTATGCAGAGGTTCGAGCATCAGCACGTAGGGGTAGCGTTTATTACCGCGCCACCAGTTGGAGAGCTGCCATTTGATCATGTCGGTTGTGATGTGCAGAGGAAATCGCATTCCATATCCTTGTCTGGAAAAGATTCAGTTCGAGGTGGCCAGCCAGGCGGCATAAAAGCGGATCAGGCTACGCTCGGACGCTTGTTTCAATCGCTGGACAGCCATCATGCCGGTGATGGCCGAGGGATTGCGTACGAGTTGTTTCATCACAGCGAGTGGCCGTACGCTGCCACTTGCCGGGTCGATCAGGTTCTCCCCGAGATCCACCGTTGTTTCCATTGTATCGAGAATTGTCTTCAGAGAGAGGAAGGGCACTTCCAGACCGGCCGCGCACTCTGCCACGGGTTCGCTTTCCATCTCCACTGCCAGTGCCCGATACTCGCTTGCCACGGCTCGTTTCGTGGCGGGTGCCGCCAGGACTTCCGGACTGCAGAAGATCGGGCCGGCGTACGCGGGTAGGTCGATCCTTCCCGCAAGCGCCAGCGCCTCTTCGTGCAGTGCGATATCGGTTGTCCACGACTGCCGGGCCGTTGAGGAGAGGACTTCCGTTGCCACAGTCAGGTCACCCGGCCGCAGTTCCGGTTGCAACGCTCCAGCGCAGCCGGTCGAGATGCACGCGTCGAAGCGGCGAGTCGTGAGAAGTGTGCGCGCAGCGCGGCCAGCACGCTCTGGGCCGATGCCGGTCTTCATCAGGATGATCTCTCCGCGTTCGCTCTCACCGCTCCAGACGGTATGACCCTCCAGGTTCGTCTTGCTGGCTCTGCGCAGGTGCCGCGTCACCGCCGAGCACTCCCAGGGCAATGCCGCGAAAATCGCGATTCGCGGCATCAGGGTTTCTCCCCGCCGTCTCGGCTGGCAATGCATGCGGCGGCGCGCGAGCCGCTCAAGACGGCGCTTTCGATCGTCGCTGGCAGGCCGGTTTGTACCCAGTCCCCGGCCAGGACGACGTTTCGCAGCGGCGTCTCGGTAGGGGGACGCTGCCGGTTGTTCCCGGGTGTCATTGAAATGGTGGCGTGTTTTTCTCGAACGACGACCGAGTGCCGGAGCTTTGCGTTGGACGCACTGGGCAGGAGTGCCTTCAGATCGGATAGGACCGCTTCGAGGATGTCGTTGTTTTCGCGATCCACGATGTCGTGAGCGGCACTGATGACGACACTCAGTTGCTGTCCTTGCGTGTCGGGAAGGGACAACAGACGCGATCGATTGAAAACCCACTGTGCGGTCGTGCCCACGAGCCCCACGAATGGTCGCGTCAAAACCGTTTGGTCGAACCACAGATGGACCGAGACGATCGGTGAGCTGGCAAAGTGTGCCGAACCTTCGAGTTCGGGGAGCAGGACCCCTGCGGCGCGCGGTGGCACGGCCGACACGAAGGCCTGTGCGGCAAGTTGCTGGCCGTCACGTAACCGTGCAGCGATTGCCGTTCTGCCTGTCCGCACAAGTTCGGTCACCTGTGTTCGAGTCTGTACGCTACCGCCGTGCTTTTCGATGAAGTTCTGTGCATCGCCGGTGTAGAGGTCGCCCAGGCCGACGCCTGCAAAAATGAACTGTGAATCGGTGCGTGATCCGAAGAAGGCGCGGGCAAGGACTTCGGCGAAGGGTTCTGCAGCAGCGCGATCTGGCTGTTCGTTGAGGGTGGCGATGACCACGGGATACCAGAAACATTGGCGTGCGTTCTGTGACTGCCCGAGATGGAGGAGAATCTCCTCGACGGTCGCCGAACGCAGGCGTGGATCCTCCAGCCGGCGCATTGCCAATATCCGCAGACCGGCAGTCAGGGCGCGCGCCCGTTCTAATGGTGTCAGAAGGGAGAAGCGCGTGATCGCGACCGCTACGTGCAGGGGACTTGGTAGCCGGGCAGCCCGGATGACACCGGTGGCATTTTGCCGGCGGATTTCGACGAGCAGGTTTTTCTGGCGCACGATTTTGTGGGACGCGCCGATGGTTTCGAGAAAACGTAACGTGTGATGGAAACACCCCATCATGGCGTGCTGGCCGTTATCGACCACATGTCCAGTAGTCTCGTCCAGATACGAGGATGCGCGACCGCCGAGCCGGGCACGAGCTTCCAGGACGGAAACACGCCAGCCACGCGCAGCCAGATCGACGCCGGCGCTGAGTCCGGCGAGGCCGCCGCCGATGATGATGGCGTGAGGGCGGGTGTCGGAGGTCTGGGATATCGGACGATGCACGGACCGGTTCCTACGTGAGCCTCAGTGCCAGTTGAGATTTCCCCCACGCCGCCAGTGCGAGTGTGAGCTTTTCGTACCGGGGCAAGGTGACCCTATGGCCGAAGACGTCGAAGTGGCGGGCTTCGATCCGATCGAGGAGACGTTCGTAGATGAGTCGCATGGCCTCGGCCGCTGCCAGTGTCGCGCGATCTTCGGGTACCAGTGCTCCCTGTGCTCTCAGGTAATATGCGCGTGCACGACCGCATTCGAATGCCAGTAGAGCGCCGACGCGAGCCGAGTAACGGCCGGCCAGCAGTTCTTCCTCGGTGCATTCGAAGCGGGCGAAATCCTCGAGGGGTAGGTAGACACGACCACGCCGGGCGTCTTCCTGCACGTCGCGCAGGATATTCGTCAACTGGAAGGCAATACCCAGATCGATGGCATAACGCCGTGCACCGGGGTCTGTGTAGCCGAAGATTTCGATACACAGCAGTCCGACCGTCGACGCCACCAGATAACAGTAGTCGTAGAGTTCATCGAAGGTCGCATACCTGCGTTTGCTGAGATCCATTCGCACTCCGCGGATGAGATCGACGAAGTGCTTCTGCTCGATGGGAAAGTGCCGGCGCGCATCGGCCAGGGCGCGGCTGATCGGGTGAGTCGGAGTTCCCGCGAAAGCCGCGTGGAGTTCCTGCCTCCAGTGCGTCAGGAGGTCGTCCGCGGAACGGTCCTTATGGTCATCGGCAATGTCGTCGACGAACCGGCAGAAGGCGTAAACGGCGAAAAGTGCGTCGCGTTTGTCGGGCGCAAGCAGGCGGAACGCGTAATAGAAATTGCTCGAACTGCGACGCGTGACCTCCTGACAGTACGCGTAATCGCCTCGCTCTGTGCCCCTCCCTGTACGGGACGGGCGGACGGTTGGATCCCAGCTTCGGGGTGCCAGGGGAAATCGGGCCCGCAAGATGAGTTTCGTCTTGTCCGTCTTCGAAACCTGTGGGCGGTGCGTGAATACGTCGAAATCGACCTCTTCGATCCGATCGAGGATGCACAGGCCGCCCCAGGCAAACAGCCGGACCTCACGCGCAAGACGCCGGTCTACTTTCTCCGCAAGACGTAGGCCGTCGTGTAGGAACTGGCGTGCGCGTTGCACCTGGAACGAGAGAAGGGCACGCAGCGGTTTCGTCATTCTCCCCCTGTGTAAATCCGTTTCGCTACAGGCAAACTGTTCCAACTCTGCCAGGGGGATATAGGTGCGTCCCTTCGCCGCATCGATGGCAACGTCCTGGCAGAAGTTGGCCAGTTGGAGTCCCGTGCAGAGCTGATCTGCCAATTTTTGTCGTTCGCTGTCCCGGTAGCCGAACAGATAAAGAACCAGATGCCCGACCGGGTTGGCGGAGTGGTCGCAGTACTCGCGCAAGTCGTCGAAGGTGGAAAAGGGTTCGAATCGCGCATCGCGGCGAAAGGCGATCAGCAGGCGGCGAAAGGGAGTGCTCGGAATATCGAAGCGGCGCATGGTGTCGACCAGCGCCACGAACACCGGAGTATGGGAACTTCCGGTGAGGCTTGCCTCGAATTCCGCCTCCCAGTTTGCCAGCCCTGCCAGCCGTTCTTCCGGGGTCCTCTCGCCCTCGTCGGCCAGATCATCCGCGGTGCGGGCGAATGCGTAGATCGCAGCGATGTGACGCCGTAGGGTACGGGGCAGGAGCCAGGAGCCGATGGTAAAGTTTTCGTAATGCTGCGTGGCGATGCACCAGCACTCCCGGTAAGCCTCGTCCAGGCCGACCGCTGTCAGCGCGTTCATGCCGGTGTCTCCAGGGGGGCTTCCGCCGGCGGTGCTATGCGCGGTGCGGTTGTGACCGGATGTGGTCTGCTGCGTTCGAGGCGCGGCGCAGGGTGCCTGGCCAGCCGCGCCCGAAACTGGCCCAACGCCATCAGGGGGAAGTAATTCCGGTAGCCGTCGTAACGGAGATAGAAATGGCGTGGGAATCCTGTGCCGGTCCGCTGTGAC
>CAZEWD010000077.1:0-6580 GCA_964515725.1 uncultured Binatia bacterium (SeqCode) | reverse complement strand
TCCATTCGTATTCTGGGTACGCACGAGATACTCGACACCACGCTGCACTTCGGGGCTGATCATTTCCTCCCCGGCGAGCAGCCCGAGGACGGCCCAGGCCGTCTGTGACGCCGTCGACTCCCCACGACCCGCGAGACCTTCGTCGGCGTAGGATTGGAGGCTCTCGCCCCAGCCTCCATCGGAGTTCTGGTGTCGCTTCAGCCATTGTACGGCCCGTTGCACATGCGGGGCGTCGAGACGATCGCCGATGGCCCGTAGCCCGGCGAGAACCGACCAGGTCCCGTAAATGAAGTTGGCGCCCCAGCGTCCCCACCAGGAGCCATCGGAGCGCTGCGTGCGCAACAGAAAAGCGTGTCCGCGCCGGGCACGATTGCTTCGCAGGTCGAAGCCGAAGTTGCCCATCATTTCGAGCAGGCGCCCTGTCAGGTCTTCGGTCGGCGGATCGATCATCGCTTCCAGATCGGCAAACGGGATCTCGTTGAGGAACGTGCTGCAATTGTCGGTGTCGAATGCACCCCAACCGCCGTTGCGACTCTGCATCCCCAATGCCCAGTTCACGCCATACGCGATGGCGCGCTGTTTCCCCTCTGCATCCCTGGCGCGAATCCGCTGGAGTTGCATGAGGATGACCGCAGTGTCGTCCACATCGGGATACCAGTCATTGGCGAACTCGAAGGCCCAACCGCCGGGTTCCAGGTCCGGGTTGTATATACTCCAGTCTCCAGGCTTGAAGATCTGGTTGCGGATCAGCCAATCGGCGGCTCGGTTGAGGGCGGGGTGATCGGGCGCAATGCCGGAGTCCAGCAGTGCCTTGGCCGTCAGTGCCGTATCCCAGGTGGGAGAGACGCACGGTTGCATCATCAGACTGTCCCCGTCGCTGGTGACGAAGTCGTCGATGGCCTGGATCCCCCGGGTAATGGCTGGATGCTGGTCGGAATAGCCCAGTGTGCGCAGGGCCATGACACAGTTCAGCATCGGAGGCTGGATACCGCCCCAGCCGCCGTTGCTGTCCTGGCGCTCGAGAATCCACTTCTCGGCGTATTGCATGGCGCGCTTTCGCAGCGGGGCCCAGGGGATGTTGCGTCCCAGGAACTTGAGTGTGCCATCGACGGCGAGGAAAAAGTTGCGCCAGGTCAACAGGGCGCGGCTGCGGGGGAATCCGAGATCTTCCGCGGTAGGCGGATTCCTCCACAATTCACTGATGTTCTGTTCGGGTTCGATCTGAATTCTGGGACGATGTGCCATGAGGATCGTCATCGGCACGACCGTCTCACGGGCCCAACTCGAAAGGGCGTAGATATTGATGGGGAACCAGGGCGGCAACAGGACCAGTTCCACCGGCATGGCGGGCAAGCCTTCCCAGGGGAATTGTCCAAAATAGGCAAGAAAGGTGCGGGTGAAGACTCCTGCCTTTGCCAGACCACCGTGGGCAAGGATGAACTCACGCGCCTTTGCCAGCGGTGCATCTTCAGCTTTGAACCCGGCCAGTTTCAGCGCGAAATACGCCTCGATGGTCAGGCTCACATGTCCGTCTCCGCCGGGAAACAGGGCCCAACTCCCATCGGCACTCTGGGTGCTCAGCATGTGGTCGATGATGCGCCGTTCCATCTTTTCCGCGCTGCGACCCATGAACCGGTTGAAGAAAATGTACTCGGCGTCCATCGTGACGTTCGCCTCGAGTGGAGCGTGCCAGTACCCATCCTTCTCCTGACGTCCGATGAAAGAGGACTGGGAGCGGCGGATTGCTTCATCGAGTGAGGACTCAAAGACTTCAGTCTGGGGCTGTGATTCTGTCAGTGCTGTTGCCGTTTGAACGTTCTGCATGGGTCCCTCGTTTGGTTGGATGGATGTCACTGGGGAAAGCCTGCCAGCCGGCTTCCTCGAAAGCTCGCAGGATCCGTTGCCGGTCTTCTGCGAGACAAATGATGGCGCCGCCTCCTCCTCCGCCGGTCAGCTTGGCGCCACACGCTCCGTGCCGCCGTGCCAGGGCCACCATGGCGTCGAGTTCGGGCGTGGATACACCGAGCTGCTGCAGCAAGGTGTGATTGCGATTCAAAAGAGCTCCGAGTTCACCGGCATCATTCCGCGTGATGGCTTGTTCTGCCTGGCTTGCCAGTGCGTCGATTGCATCGAAACAGCTCTCCAGGTGTGAGGTGTCCTTCTCCCAACGGGCTCGCAGGGAGAGGACCACCGTTCTGGTGTGGCGCGGTTGGCGGCCGATGGCGATCAGCAAAGGAAGTGTTGCGGCTGCATGGAGTGTGCGATGCGGCTAGTCGCGCCGGAATGACAGCAGACCGCCATACTGTGCCGTGGTGTTGTCGATCCCGGACGGTGTGCCGTGAAAAATCCGTTCGAGTTCGAAGGCCATGTGGCGCACCTCTTCCTGTGTGAGTGTGCGGCCACACACTCCCGCAAGAGCGCGCACCAGAGCCACGCTGAGTGCGGCGGAACTGCCCAGACCAGCACCGATGGGTAGATCGGAGGTGATCTGTAAGCCGATCCGGCTCGGATCGAGTTCAAGAAGCTCGGCGGCCCGGTTTGCGGCTGTCCGGAGCGACTCCGCGACCGTCTGAGATTCGTCCAAACCATTTCGATCTGTGTGGGAAGGCGAATCTGCTGTCCTCAGATCGATCTCTGCAACGGCACCCTTCGGGGCGCCATAATGGACGGTGACGCACACCTGGCGGTCCAGGGCAGCAGCAATTGCCCGGCGGCCGTAGACGACGGCGTGTTCGCCCAACAGGATGACCTTCCCCGGCGCCGCAGCGACAGCGCGTTGAACGGGTGGGTACATAGAGCGGACAGCCTGATTCACGCCGCGGCCCGGATGGACGCAATGATGGTGCGCGCTTTCTCGAGTTTGATCTCGCCGCTGGCGATCAATTCATCGACCACCTGCTCGACCATTTCCTCCGAGGCGCCGGCTGCGATCGCCAGACCACGCGCATGCAGTGCCATGTGTCCGCGTTGGATGCCGTCCGTGCAAAGGGCGCGCATGGCGGCGAAGTTCTGAGCGAGACCGACGGCCGCCATGACGGCGGCAAGGTCCCGTGCCGAAGTGCAATCGAGCATGCGCAGCCCAAAATTGACGCGCGGATTACATTCCAGATTGCCGCCAACCGTGCCCACGGCGAGGGGCAATTCGACACTACCATGGAGTTGACCGTCGCTGACGATCCATCGGCTCAGAGAGCGGTAGCGACCGGTACGAGCGGCGTAAGCGTGGGCTCCTGCTTCGATGCCACGCCAGTCCTGCCCGGTGGCGAGGGCGACGGCGTCGATCCCGTTCATGATTCCCTTGTTGTGGGTAGCGGCACGGTACGGATCGGCGTCGGCAAATGCCCATGCTTCCATCATGCGGTGCGCCACCTCCTCACCGCTGAGCTTTTCTGTCTTCAAGAGAGAAAAGGGGATGCCTGTCCTGGCGCGTGCGAGACGTTCGTCTGCAAGGTTCGACAGGATACGTAACCGCGCCACACCACCACTGATCTCCTCCAGGAGAGGAGAAATCGCCTCGGCCATGCTGTTGACCGCATTCGCTCCCATTGCATTGCCGACGTCGACCACCAGATGGACGACGAGCATCGGTCCACAGGCGGTCTCCCACAGTGGGCGCGCTTCGATCCGGCGCGCGCCGCCGCCACGCTTGACCATGTTCGGATGCACGGCGTTGGCAGCGGTAAGGATGCGTTCTGTCTCGCGGTGCAATTTGTCTGTCGCCTCGTTCATGTCGGTGATCCCGGTCAACTGGATCTGTCCGATCATCAGGGAATCGTCTGCCTCGGCGTGAAAGCCGCCCGCCTGGCGGATGAGGCGCGCCGCAAAACTGGCAGCGGCCACTACCGAAGGCTCTTCGACAGCCATCGGGATCAACCGCTCGTGATCATTGATGAGGAAGTTCAGCCCCACACCGAGTGGCAGTCCGAGCACACCGATCGCGTTTTCGATCATGTGGTCGGCTACTTCGAAGGCCAGCGGTGTCGGGTTGAGCAACTCGGCAACTTCGTGCTCGGAAATCTCGCCACGCTGTGCCAGCGCAGCAAGTCGCTCCTTGCGATGTAATTTATAGAAACCCTCGATTCGTGAACCGCGAGTTTGGCTCATGCATTTCTCTCCTTCGTGACTCTCTTCCTGCTCGGATCATGCGGTGTGCGATCTCGCCGCGTTGGCTCTGTCCAGGCAGCCAGCCTGGGACCCAGAATCAGGGGTTGACCGGCAAGTGCGGTGAGATCTTTCGATCCGGTCAACAACATGGCCGTTTTGAGTCCGGCGATGAGTTCTTTGACCAGGGCAGTGGCAGCATCGATGCCGCCCGCTTTGTAGGCCCGGTACACAGGCAGGGCGACGCCACACAACTCGGCGCCAAGAGCAATCCCCTTGGCCATTTCGAGGCCGCTGCGAATTCCGCCGCTGGCAATCATTCGCAGGCTCGTGTGCCGCAGCATGGCGAGCGAAGCCGCCGTGGGAATGCCCCAATCCGCGAACGTTTCTCCCAGCCGTCGTTGCGAACCCTGGCCACGCAACATCTCGACTTTTACCCAGGAGGTTCCGCCGGCCCCCGAGACGTCGACGTATTGCACGCCGGCTCGGCACAGTCGTTCGGCTACCGCGAGAGAAATCCCGCAGCCGGTTTCCTTGGCAATTACGGGGATGCGCAGTTCCTGAACGAGACGCCGGAAGGTCTCGGTTCCGCCGCGGAAGTCGCGATCTCCCTCTGGCTGGATCAATTCCTGGGCCGGGTTCAGATGGATGCACAGACCGTCGGCGCCGACCCGCGCGGCAAGCTCCTCCAGATCCGCGGTTTTCATCCGTGCTGCCTGCGTCAGGCCGATGTTGGCAAGGAGAGCCGTGGTGGGTGCAAACTCACGAATGGCGAAGGTCCACGCCGTTTCCGGCGAACGTTGCATCACCCGCTGGCTGCCGAGTCCGATTCCGATCCCGCAGCGTTCGGCGACGATGGCCAGATCCCGGTTGACTTCGAACGCCTCCCTGGTTCCGCCAGTCATCCCGGTCACGAGAAGTGGCGCCTGCAGCTTTTTGCCGAGGAATTCCACCGACACATCGATTTCGTCCAGCGCCAGGTCTGGCAGTGCGTCATGGAAGAACTGGACTTCCTCGAACAGCGTCGTTTTGGCGCTGAATTCGACGGGCCCGTTTTCGCAGAGGATCAAATGTGACTCTTTGCGCTCGTGGAGAGCGAGAGCCTCGTCCGGACGGCGATCACGTTTCATGTGTCACCACTCCTTGCGGTGCAATCTGGAGATCGAGCGGGAACAGACCTGCAGATTCCCAGGCCGACCAAAGCCTGTCTGCGACGAGGGCTGAGGGGGCAAGGGCGAGACCGCAGTCGCCGCCTCCGGCACCCGACGATTTAGCTACTGCGCCGAGCCGCTGTGCGGCACCGATGAGTGTCTGCAAGTCGGCGGTGAGAATCGGCAGGGATGCAAGTTTCGCCAGTTGTTGAAGTGCGTCCGCTGCGATGGCGAGGGCTTCGAGATGGCGTGCCTGGCGGAAGGCGATCACGGCTTGGTGTGTTTGTTGCGTGAAACGCTCGCGGATTCCGCGCTGTCCGTTCCCGAGACCCAGATAGGCGCGGATCAACGCCGGTGTCGACGCCGAATCTTTTGTTTGTGCCACGAGCAATCGTAATTCGGGCGGCCAGTCGAGGCGGGCGACCCGTGGCACAATGCCGTCGGCCGGTTCGAAGTCGATCACACCGCCATACGTGCTGGCTGCAACGTCAGCGCCGCTGCCAAGACCTTTCTGTGCCATACGATGGGCCCGGTATGCCCATGCGAAGATGCGGGGATGATGGGCGGTATCCACCGGAGTGCCGTCGAGTGCGTGCACCAGAGCTGCAGCGATCGTGACGCAGACGGCAGCACTGCCACCGAGGCCCGGCTTCCCTGATGGAGTGCCTGCCAGTTCGCTCGTAATCCGTAGTGTGGCGCCGGCAAGCAGTTGCCGTCGCGCCGGTCGGGGTAACTCGTGCAGTACGGCGAGGACGAAGCGGAAGACTCCCTCGGCTGGTGGCAGATCCTCGGGCGATACCTCGAGGCCGGCTCCAAGATCGGGGGACTCCACACGGAAAAGTCCCCTATGCGGATCGAAGCGGAGACTTGCCTGCACGTAGCGATTCACGGCCGCTACGATGGCCGGACAGCCATCGAGCACGGCATATTCGCCCAGGAGAAAGAGTTTGCCCGGCGCACGCGCCACGATGGGACGTCTCATTGCCCCTCCATGATGGCTGGAGCCTCGCCCGGAAAGCTGTGGAGGACCTGTGTAACCCCGGGGATTTCCGCCAGCAGATCGGCGATACGAACCGATTCCTCTGCCGGACAGATGACTTTGACCTGGGGTCCTGCGTCGATCGTGAAATACGCGTTCAGTCCCTCCGCACGCAGCAGGCGGATGCGTTCGATGACCGCCACCGTAGCCGGCTTCCAGTAGAGCAGGTGTGGTGTGGAACCCAGACAAACGGCATGCATTTTCAGACAATTATGTTCAGCAACCGTGCCCAGACGGGCGAGATCCCGCTCCCTGATTGCGGTGCGGATCTCGTTCAGGTCCGCATCGT
>CAZEWD010000076.1:0-12013 GCA_964515725.1 uncultured Binatia bacterium (SeqCode) | reverse complement strand
AGAAATCCGACGATGGAACGTAACTGTTCTTCGGACAGGGTGCCGCGGAAGTGTGGCATCGAGGGCGTTTTCTCATCCACCATGTGCCAGAGACGCACGCGAATCGCCTCCGAGTCGTTCTTGGCAAAGTAGTTGCGATTGAAAACGACACTCGGCTTTCTCTCCGTCTCGCCCAATACGGTGACCACTCCTCGCCCATTGTCTCCGTGGCACATGGCGCAGTAGCGTTGATAGATCCGGAACCCCGGCGACATCAGCCGTACGAACGCCGTGAGAAAACGAGCCTCGCTGGCTGTCACCTGGGGAGTCAATGCCGGCATGGCCTGCCGGCCGTGACGCACCGCCTCGGTAAGGGCCGCATCATTGAGAGAGGACTGAAACGCCAGGGAAGAGAGATCTCGTGGCTGCCGAACGCCTTTCGGCAATTCGGCGGGAGGCTGGCCGTAGACACCGTGGCAGGTGGCGCAACGACTGGAATACAATGCCCAGCCCTCTTCGACTGAAGTCCAGGAGATCTGGGCAAGCCGTCGGATGTGAGAAAACAGGTCCTCGACATCACGACTCTGAGCCCGCAAGGCGACAGGATCGAGCGCCAGGTTCAACCTGCGGCCATCCTCCAGGCGCCGCACCAACTCGCCGGCGCTGTATTTCAACAGAGCAGGGTCCTGGAGGTTGCGCGCCTGTCCCACGAAGGCAGACGCATCCACGCCTGGGCCCTGGCCGCTGACACCATGGCAGGGAGCACAATAGCGCATGAAAAGGCCCTGCCCCGTATTTTCCGCGGCATACGCCCGGGTCACGGCAAGAAGAAGGGTCACTCCAATTACCTGCAGCACCCACGCCGGGACTTTCCGCATCGATCTCTCTCCTCGCTCCAAACCAGATGCCTCACCACTCATTGCGATCGGTACCGGTTGATTCGGTTGTAAAGCGTTTTGAGACTGATCCCGAGGATCTCCGCCGCTTTCTGCTTGTTTCCCTGACAGAATTCCAGAGTCGCCAGGACGAGTCGGCGTTCCGCCTGATCCACCGACTCGCCGACACGGACCTGCAGCGTCGGAGTCCCCTCCGGGGCGGCAATGGGAGACAGTCCCGGGCTGTCACGATGCAGGTCCACTGGCAGACAGTCCGGTGTAATTTCCTCGGCGGCGAGAATGAACGCTCGATGCACCAGATTCTTGAGTTCACGAATGTTTCCGGGCCAACTGTAGCGTCGCATGAGGGCCAGAGAGTCAGGACTGACTCGAACGTTGCGGCCCTGCTCTCGATTCAACTCCTCGAGAAAGCGGGTCGTCAACAGGCCGATGTCTTCTCCCCGTTCGCGCAACGGCGGCAGATAGATCGGAAACACGTTCAGCCGGTACAGGAGATCCTCCCGTAGCTTGCCTTCCTTGACCGCCTCTGACGGAATGCGATTCGTTGCCGCCAGCACACGCACGTCGACCTCGAGAGGCTTCTCCCCTCCCAACCGCATCATCACACCGGTTTCCAGGACGCGCAGCAACTTCACCTGCAGTTCGATCGGCATTTCGGTAATTTCATCGAGCAACAGGGTACCGCCGTTGGCTCGTTCGAAGTACCCTTTGTGACTGCGCTCAGCCCCGGTGAAACTGCCTCGTTCATGGCCGAAGAGTTCACTCTCGATGAGGGTGGGAGACATGGCGCCACAGTTCAGCGGAAGGAACGGAGCCCGGCGGCGGCGGCTGAGACGATGGATCGCCTGTGCCACCAGTTCCTTGCCTGTGCCACTCTCACCATGAATGAACACCGTGACATCGGTAGGCGCAACTTTTGTGATGAGGTCGTAGACTTCGTTCATCTGCGGCGATGCGCCGATGAGGGGGCCGAAGCGCCCGAGCTTGCGCAATTCCGAGCGCAGATCGCCAACCTCGTTTTTCAGATCAAGGGTCCGTGTCAAACCTGTCAACACGGCACGCAGGCGCTGCACGTCGATCGGTTTGGTCAGATAGTCTGCCGCCCCTCGACGGATCGCATCGATCGCCGTGTCGATGCTGGCATACCCGGTCATGACGAGAAGCTCGATGGGCCGGCCCTCGAGTTCTTCCACCAGTTCCATGCCGTTGCCGTCGGGCAGGCACAAATCGATCATCAGGAGATCCGGCGGCCGTGTCTCAACCCGCTCGCGGGCTTCCGCCAACGTGCCGACTGATTCCGCCGCAAACCCTTCGACCCGTAGGATTTCCTCCAGGGCTTCCCGGGAGGCTGGATCGTCTTCGACTATGAGAACATTTGGCATACGCCCGGTGGCTTCGTTTAATCAGGGACCTCCGACCCTCGCAAGCAACCCATCCCGAGGATTGTGATGCCTGCACCGAAAGGTTCTCCGTTGAACGCCGGGAGTTGCCCCGTTCCACGCCCTACTTCAGGATGGAGCGATGGCACGATTCGGAGAGGTGGATCCACGATTCGAACGGGTGCGTGAGGCCTTTTCTGACAATTTTTCCTTGCGCGGAGAGCTGGGTGCAGCGGTCCATGTCACCGTAGATGGGCGTCCGGTTGTCGATCTGTGGGGTGGTCTGGCGGACCATCGCAGCAAGAAGCCGTGGCAGGCCGACACCACGGTGGTGATCTTCTCCTCGACCAAGGGCGTCACCGCCACGCTGGCACACGTCCTGGCAGCCCGTGGTGAACTCGATCTCGATGCTCCCGTGTCACGCTACTGGCCCGAATTTGCGGCCGCAGGGAAGGAGACCATCCCGGTTCGACAACTGCTCAATCACTCGGCTGGTCTATCGGGTATCGATACTCCATTGCCTGCTGCGGCTCTCTACGACTGGCAAGCCATGACCAGTGCCCTGGCAGCTCAAGCACCCCTGTGGACACCGGGAACGCAGCACGGTTATCATGCCATCACGTTCGGATTTCTCGTGGGCGAAGTCCTCCGGCGGGTTTCGGGCAAAACGGTGGGTTCCCTGCTTGCAGAGACGGTCCGGGGACCACTGGCACTTGATCTTTGGATCGGCCTACCCGAGTCGGAGGAAGGACGTGTGGCAGCAGTTCGCATGGCGCCCGTGCGCCGGGAACTGAGTCCGCTTTTTCGCGCCATGATGGAACGCGGATCCCTCACCTGGAAGGCGTTCATGAACCCACGCGGCATGATCAGCTCCAGCCACGCCAACTCCCGACTTGCTCATGCTGCCGAGTTACCCGCCAGCAATGGGATCGCCAGCGCACGAGGCCTGGCAGGACTCTACACCGCGCTCGCCTGCGGCGGCCGCTGGCGCGGTGTTTCACTCGTCGACCGATCGACCCTCCAGGAGATGACGCAAGTAGAGAGCGAGGGGGACGACTGTGTCCTCCTCTTGCCGACACGTTTCTCCGCCGGCTTCATGAAAAGCGTCGATAACCGTCCTCGTGATAGCGCCCGTTTCGGGCCGAACCCCTCCTCATTCGGCCACGTCGGGGCGGGAGGCTCTTTCGGCATGGCCGATCCCGAGGCACGTGTTGCCATCGCCTACGTGATGAATCAGCTCGGCCACGGAATCCTGCTGAATGAGCGCGGTCAGATTCTCATCGACGCGGTCTACGAATCGCTCCTCTGATCGACTCCGAAGGTTTCCAGAGCACGGTCGATCTCCTCGATCACTTCCGCCGCCTCTTCGTGACGGCGACGCCGTTCGAGGGCCAGGCGCGCTGGAGCGACGGAAATCCGGCCAAGAGCCCAGGATGCATGTCCCCGCACGACAGGGGAAGGATCATTCTCCAGCGAAACGGAGAGGTCTTCGACGGCGGCAGGGTTGCCTGTGTTACCGAGAACGACACACGCATTTCGCGCCAACCCTTCGCGTCGGGTCCGCCACAGGGAAGTCCCACGAAAGCGTGCCTCGAAAGCGGATTCATCGAAGCGGAGAAACTGCGGAAGCCACGGTGCAAGATCGTCGACCCCGAATGAGGGTGTCGCTGTCCAAGGCTGGCCAGCGTAGGACGTGCCTCTCATCCCGTCGCTGAGGATTGGTCCAGGCCTGGCAGGAGGCAGCCTGGACGGATTGTTCCAGGGGCAGACCTCCTGACAGATATCGCATCCAAACAGCCAATTCCCGATGAGCGGGCGCATTTCAAAGGGAATCGGGCCGCGATGCTCGATCGTCCAGTACGAGATACAAAAGCGCGCATCCAATTCATAGCCTGGTTTGAGCCCACCCGTCGGACACTGGTCCAGACAACTACGGCAGCGGCCACAGCGATCGGGATGCAACTCATCCGGCTCCAGCTCGGCTGTGGTGATGATCTCTCCGAGTAAGAACCAAGAACCCTGCCGTGTGGTCAGCAACACCGTATTTTTTCCGAACCAGCCAAGCCCGCCCAGCGTGGCCCATTCGCGTTCGAGGACAGGTCCGGTATCCACGTACGAAAGGGCACGTTCTCCGGGAAACAATTCTTCGATGAACTTGCCCAGTTGTTTCAGACTACGCTGCATCGGCTTGTGGTAATCGATGCCATAGGCGTAGGCGGCGATACGGCCCCGCAGTTCGGCCCTCCAATTCACAGGTGGTGGCGGTGGAGCAGCGTAACGTAGACCAACCGAAACCATGGTACGCGCACCGGCCAGAACCAGATCGGGATCCAGCCGCTTATTCAGATTACGACCGAGATACTCCATGCCGGCACCATTGCCAGACGCCTGCCAGTGTTCAACGAACTGAGAATGCCGTGCACGAGCGATACGGGAGAATCCGCATAAATCGTATCCGAGATCGTGGGCAAACTGCCGAATCGCGTCTTTGGGCTCGGTCATGTTCGTATGGTCGACTCTGCTTGCGAGGGACTGGAGCCTACACTATCAGCTCGGGCGAAACGTTCGAGCCATACTGCCCGTGTTGCCCTGCGATCGCACGATGCCGGCACGATCGCAGGTTCCAGATTGGAGGGAAGATGACAACACCGTTACACAACGTGAAGTGCCTCGATCTATCGCGACAGCTCCCCGGTCCGTTCTGTTCGATGTTGCTCGCGGATCTGGGAGTCGACGTCACAGTCGTCTCGGCGCCCAATGATCCGATGGGACTCGGACTCCACCTCGTGCAACGGAACAAGCGCAGCATGACTCTCAATCTGAAATCTCCCGAAGGCCGGCAGATTTTCGAACGTCTCGCCGCGGATGCGGACATCATTCTCGAAGGTTTCCGTCCGGGCGTGGCTCAACGGCTCGGTATCGATTACGACGCCATGGCCAGAATCAACCCGCGTATCGTGTATTGTTCGATCTCCGGATACGGCCAGGACGGCCCGTACCGGGACAAGGTCGGCCACGACATCAACTATCTCGGATACTCGGGTGTACTCGGAGTTTCGGGTGCTGCCGGCGGACCGCCGACCCTCATGCCGGTTCAGGTCGCAGATATCGGTGGTGGAGCGCTGATGGCTGCAGTCGGTATCCTCGCGGCGCTTCTGGCACGTGATCGTACCGGTAAGGGTCAATACATCGACATCTCGATGATGGATGGCAGTGTGACCTGGAACGTCTTCCATACGATCATGTCACTGGTCCAGGGCGGACAGCCCGCTCGTGGCCGAACACAACTGACGGGTAACAACCCGTGTTACGCCATCTACGAGACGAAGGATGGCAAGTACGTGACCGTCGGCGCTCTGGAGCCGCATTTCTGGCGCAATCTCTGCCAACAACTCGGCGTCGAGGAGTTCATTGCCGACCAATTTTCCGAGGGCGAGCGTCGCGATGAGATGTTCCGGGTCATTCGTGCCCGGTTCAAAGAAAAGACCCAGGCCGAGTGGTTGGCGCAACTGGATCCGGTCGACATCTGTTTCGGGCCGGTCAACGACATCTCCGAGGCTTTCCGTGATCCCCAGGTGCAACACCGTGGTCTGGTCAAAGAGGTCGATGGCCGTATCATGATCGGTTCGCCCCTGAAGTTCTCCGATACGCCGGCAATCGAACCGGCACTGCCGCCAGACTTCGGGCAACACACCGAGGAAATCCTGGGTAAGCTCGGATATTCCACTGAAGACATAGGCCGTCTGCGGCAAGCTGGTACCATCTGAACGCCAGAGAACGAATCGCATCGGGTACAGCTCCTTCTGCCGCAGCGATCTGTAACCCGGACCGTCATCGGTGTTAGCGGTGCGGGTGGCCGGGTCCCGCAGGAAACAGTTCATGGATTTCGGTTTCAACGAAGAGCAGGAAATCTTGCGGCAAAGTGCACGTCCGTAAGATGATGGATGACGAAACGGGCTATTCGGAGGCACAGTGGCGGAAGCTGGCGCAACTCGGCTGGACAGGACTCGTGCTCCCCGAAGAATACGGTGGAGCCGGGTTCGGAATGGTTGAACTGGTCGTGATGCTGGAGGAAATGGGGCGGTACGTCATGCCGGGACCCTATTTCGCCACCGCCGTCCTGGGAGGACTCGCTCTTTCGCTTGGCGGCAGCATCACGCAAAAACAACGATTCCTGCCGCAACTCAGCGAAGGTTCCTTGAAGGCGACTCTGGCTCACGTCGAGGAGAGTGGCCGGTGGGATGCGGGTGGTATTGTCCTTCCAGCCGCAAGGTCGAAGACCGGATTTATGCTCACAGGTACCAAGCTGTTCGTCCACGACGCACACAACGCAGATCTTCTGATCGTTCCTGCTCGTACCAGCGGCCACAGGGGAGCACGCGGTATCACGCTGTTCCTGGTCGGCGCCCGACAGGCGGGGGTCACGATGCGTGTCATGAAGACGATGGATCAGACACGTAAGCTGTGTGAGATCCGTTTTGACAGTGTCCAGGTGGACGGCGATACGGTTCTCGGTGGTGTTGGCCGGGGCTGGGATCTTCTCGAACGGCTGATCGACAGGGCCAAGGTCGCCCTGTGCGCCGAGATGTGCGGAGGTATGCAGCGAGTTCTCGAACTGAGCGTGGAGTATGCCGGAGTACGTGAGCAGTTCGGAAAGCCGATCGGCAGTTTCCAGGCGATCCAGCACAAATGCGCGGATATGATGGTACGGGTCGAAACTTCGAAGTCAGCAACCTATTACGCCGCATGGGCTGTCGCCAACGACGTCCCCGAAGCCCATCTCGCTGCCTGCATGGCGAAGGCATACTGTTCCGATGCGTATCGCATCGTCAGCGGTGATGGCATCCAGGTACATGGCGGTATCGGCTTCACGTGGGAGCACGACCTGCATCTCTACTTCAAACGTGCACGTGGCTCGGAGGCCACCTTTGGTAACGCAGCCTGGAATCGCGAGCTGGTGGCGCGAGAAATCCTGGACAAAACGAACAAGGCGCAGCAGACCTGAAATCTCCAGGGAAGGATCTATTCCTGCAGCGTTGTCTCTCTCTCCAGCGCCCTGCGAGCAAATTCGACCACTTCGTCGCTTGGGTCCTGCAGTGCAGCCTGGAGTGACTCGCGTGACGCGGGATCTCCGAGACGACCCAGCCCCCACACTGCAGCGATACGGACGTCCACCACGGGATCATGAAGCCCACGTTGCAGTTCGCCCTTCAATTGTGGGTCCCGCACCCCGGCAGCAATCCAGTAGGCCAGTGAACGGGTGTCGTCGGAAATCGCACTCATAAATGCGATGAGGCCCGGACGAATCTGATCTGCTTCGCCCCGATAATTCCGCACGAGCAGTGTCGGCACCCAGGTGGAATCAAATTTCAGCAACGAGACGATCGCCGGCATGACCGGTGAGGTTGCTTCCATATGAGAGAGACTCGAAACCGCCGCGGTACGCAAATCATCCCATTCGAAGGCGTCACCCACCAGTCTTGCCAGGAAGGGAATTGCCTGTCGTTCCTCCAACCGTCCCGCTGCACGAACAGCAAACAACCGTAACGCGAGCGATTCCCACGGGTCATCCAACCACCGAATCAGCAGACTCGGATCGACCAGGGCACGGATCTGTTTCAGCGTCCGGCCTGCCGGCACTCCGAACCAGTAGTTCTCGAGGGATAGTTTCGAGGAGATGTTGTACAACATTCCTGAAACGACGAGACGCTCCGCCCCCTGGGCTTCCGTCAGCAAGCGCAGGAGAGGAGGAATCGCATCTTCACCGCCAACCTCTACGATGATCCGGACGATGAGTTCACGAATCGATGCCGGTAATTCATTTCGCTCGAGCGTCAGCGCGAGTGCTGCCGCGCCCAGTCGAGAGCGACTCTTGCGGATCAGCCAGACGAGTTTCTCCTGTGAGTTTCCATCCAGTTTCGCAAAGGCATCAGCCAGTGCATCCGGCGTCGGGTCCTCGAGTTGCTCCAGGAGCTTCAAAAGTCGTCGAGACGACACGTCCCCATCATGACGGAGCTGGGTGCGCCACAGCCGCACTGGGTCGATTTCTGCTCGCACACTCGTTCTCACCTTCAACTGCTCACTTCCCCGAGGCCGAAGGACATCGAAGATGCCAATACGTCTGGTGAGCCGGAAATCTCTCAGCATGTGCTGCCTGAGATTGAAGTAATAGACAGGAGCGGTCGCGAAAAAGAATGAATGGTCATGCAGGGCAACCGTGAAACGCGGGGGATTCGTACTCAAGGAATCCACCACCTCTGCTTCAACTGCATGTCCGGGCCAGCCGGGGAAGAAATATCCGTGACGGGTCGGATTGTGCCGATCACTCAGAAAGCAGAGGATATCGAGCACCGGAAAAGTGAAGACCGTTTCATTGGGAGCGGTGTTCTCTCGCAGGAACCGTGCCGTCTCGCGCAAGGATATGAACATCGTCGAACCTGCGGGCTCCACATAGAAAGGGGCTCGCTGTGCATCGAGTTGGACGAGGGCCGAAGGGTCTCCACCCGTCCACGCTCGTAACAGATACCCAATGCGCTGGAATCCGGGAAACATCAAAGCGGCCGACACGAGCAGGACAGGCAGTGCAACGGCGACTCGCAGGGCACGTACGCCACTGGGCCTTCGCATCAGTGCCACCCCCCACAAGGTTCCGATCCGGTCCAGGAGGAGTGCACCCAATACCAACAATCCGGGGATTGCCGGCACGAGATGCATGAAATCCGTGCGCGGGTAGAGTTGCATGTGCATCAGGACGGCGCCTGTCAGGACAATCAAAAGGGCTCCCGCGCGCCGGGAACGCACGAGACACGATTCTCTCGCCTCAACTCGTTTTTCCCGCCGGACCCGCTCGAACAGAACCATTGCACCCAGCACACCCACCCATTCGAGTCCCAGAAACCACACGAACGAGACATCGCGTATCCGGCTCTGCAGCGCCGCATGGAACCCCTCGATCATTGGCGGCGGATGCCGCAAAATCGCCAGGCTCATCCCGGCTCCCCCGAGGATCGCCCCCATGACAACGAGAGAGCGCGGTAGCACCCGATAGCGCACCAGAATACCGGCAATGACTCCGGCCGCGGCCAGGATACAGAGCACGAGGCCCCAGCGGCTGAACGGAGGGTAGGCGATGTAGTAGAATTTTTCGAAGTTGGTCCCAACAAAGAGGATCGCACGCAGAAACTTCCGTAGGCCAAGCACCTGCAGGTAATAAACGACCCACGGCAGATTGATGGCAACGAATCCGCCGGCCAGGCACGCGCCGCTCCAGAGCCAGCGTTGAGGCGTGATCCCACGAACCACGCTCGGCGGCCGCCATAAGAGAAACCCGATAAGGAGAAGCAGCGGCAGAGGGAAGAGCAGCACCTCGCGCCAGCCGGTATGCGCAAACATCCGGGTGAGGCCAGCCGCCAGAATGAGCGGCACGAAGAGTTGCAGGACGCGTGAGAGCCGGTACCAGAACAAAGAGCCCGAATCCGGCTTCTGGGGGCTTTCGAGATTCACACCTGCAATGAGAAGTCCGGCCAGGCAGAGAAGTCCGCTGTTCGGTTTGAACGCAAACACCAAACCGCTGACCACGCCGGTTACACACCACCAGACGAGGCGATCCAGAACCCACGCCCGATCCATCGCGTACAGGCTGGCCAGCCAGGCCAGTGTCACATACCACACCGGATACGGGATGTTCGCCGAGAAGAACTGCCCGTCATAAAAGGGAATCAACGCAATGTAGCCGAGCGCAACGCCGGCAGACGCCATCCGGTTGGCACCGATTCGGCGTGCCAGGAAGTAGATCAGGAGTGCGGCACCGCTGTTGATGAGCGCCAGGGCCAGGCGGATCACCAGAGCGTTCACTCCAAAAAGGCGAAAGAGGAATGCATTCCACCAGAAGACACCTGGCGTGTAGCCCGCATGGAAGTCCACGTAGAGGACCTGACCGATCGCGGTTCGATAAATCTGGTACAGGATCGTTCCCTCGTCGTCGAGGTTCAGTCCGTACGGTGCAAGGAATCCAAAATAGATCACACCCGCAAGCATCAGGATGAATGCTGCCAGCGGGTCCCGGCGAACTCGCAGCATAGTAACGCCTTTTCTAGCCCGAGGACGGCGGGCAAGTATAGTCTGCTGCACCCGCCTCAGCGTACACGCCGCAGAGACCAGCGTGCCGCTGCACGAACCGTCGCGGCGTGATCCTCACGAGCCACAGTTTCCAGATCTTCGGTTGATTCTGGCCATCTGAGAACCGAGTAGAGGTAGGCCAGCGTACTCCGACTCTGTTCACTCCGTGATTTCCATCCTTCCTGCAAAACAGCCAGTGCTGCGGGAAACCCCACCCGCTTTGCCCAACTCAGCATCAAACTCGGAGCAAGATTGGGGATCTCCTCCAGATATCGTGGCCAATCGCTCATCATGGCAGCGATGGAATCTCCACGGCCCGAACCCATCACTCCAAGCAGCCGGATGCCGGGATTTGGATCGGTCAGCATTGCACCCACCTGCTCGACGAGACCTTCTCTCTCCGTCGCCACGAGCGTCCACAGCGCAAAGAATCTCAGAGGGAGCAAGGATCCGGGCTGTGCCCACTCCCGCACACGTTGCCAATCACCGGCATTCAGGGAAAAAAGCGGTGCCACATAAGGAATATCCGACGGACTCCGTCCGAACTGGTAGGGCGCAAGGATTCCACGAAGTGCGATTTGATAAAGCGCCGCCGCCCAGGAGTCGTACAATGGGGAAACAACGGCAGGAGGTGCCTGAACCAAAGCCACCGCGGCACGGGCATCCCCACGCTCACCAAGGACTCGCAGACCGAAGCGCTGCAAGCCGGGATCTGTGGATGCAAATTGTGTCTGACGCCATTCGGCTGCCAGAGGTACGACTTCTTCCGCCGTGGCAGTCTGGCGCCGTCGGATAAGTTCTTCCATGGACAGAGGCAACGGAACGGGACTGGGCGCCTCTTCCACCAGCCCGTGCAACACGGACTCCGGTGCTCCGCGCCTGGCAAGGATGCGATAATCACCCAGTCGCTCGACCGCCACGTAGTGGCGCTCGAGCCAATCGCGCAAGAGGAAGAAGTAGGCAGGCGCATCAGCAAAAAACAGCGATGCGGGATTGGCGACAACAACAAAACGTGGCGGTTGCGCCGCGAGGGCATCGACAACCTCGGACTCCACATGATGATCCGGCCAACCCGACTTGAAATAGCCGATTCGCGCTGGAGAGCGCCTCGCCGTCAGGAATCCTACGAGGTCCAGATCCGGGAATGTAAAGATCCTGTCATCCGGTCTTGTGGAATCTTCGATCCACCGGGCCACCGCCGCGAGGTTTCTCTGGTTCCGGCCCGCCAAACCCTCTTCCACCAGAACCGGGGCACGCCATGCGGCCAGATTGACCAGATTTCGTGATGGACCCATCGCGTGACCCAACACGCGCAACGCGATGTGGACCTGCGGCCAGGCGATGATCCCGAGGAGGACGGCCACACCCGCGTACGCCGCGAGTCCGCGAACCACCTCCACACGGAGCCACATCCAGACTACCACGGCCAAGGCCACAGCCAAGGCCGCATAGGAAGCCAGCATGAGAGCCAGCGGACGGGTGTTGTCTGCCGGTGCTCGCGCGGAATGAACCTTGCCGGTACGTCCGTCGACAGTCATCTGGTAGAGACGCCCTCCATAGCGGTAGTGGAGGGTCCACAGCGGATAGTAGATGAGCAGGGTGCGCTGATGCAGCACGTCGAACCACGCAAAGCCGGTGCTT
>CAZEWD010000075.1:6300-12033 GCA_964515725.1 uncultured Binatia bacterium (SeqCode) | reverse complement strand
GTCGTTGTCCACGTCCCCTTCTACCAGCACACCGCAATGCCCGTGATCCGTGTATTCACAGAGGCAGACGTCGGTGATGATCACGAGATCGGAAACGGCTGCTTTCACCGCACGGATGGCGGTTTGAACGATACCATCATCGGCGTAGGCTTGCGATCCGACGGCGTCCTTGCGTTCCGGAACGCCAAAGAGAATCACGGCGGGAATGCCCAGGTCCCGAACTTCTCTGCACTCCTCCACCAGTTGGTCCACCGAGAACTGCGCCACGCCAGGCATGCTGTTCACCGGCTTTCTCACGTTTCGTCCCGGGACGACAAAGAGCGGTAAAATCAGATTGTCCACCGTCAAGCGCGTTTCACGCACCATCCGTCTCAAAGTGCTGGTGCGCCGCAGGCGGCGCATGCGGGTTTCGGGAAACGACATTCAATTCCTCCTGCCCATTCAGGTCGTGTAGTGTCGCACGATGGCATCGAACAGGTCGGGGATCGTGAAACGTGCCGGTTCGATGGCGATGGTCATTCCATATTCCCGTGCCGTGGCCGAGGTGATTGGACCGATACAGGCGATCTCGACCCGCTCCAGGATGTCCGGCAGGGATTTGCGAAAGAGGGTAATGAAATTGTGGACCGTGCTGGAACTCGTAAAAGTGATCAGATCCGCGCCGCCGGATGTCAACAGATCGTGCACGCCGTAGGTCCCCGATTGTGCCGGAACACTCTGATACGATTCGACCTCTTCAACCGTGGCGCCGTGCGCTCGGAGCTGTTCGGGGAGAATGGCGCGAGCTCTGGCAGCGCGTGGGAGCAGAATCCTCTGCCCTTTGATACCACGTGCGACGAGGGCATCGATGAGACCTTCCGCCTTGAAGTCCCCGGGGATCACATCGACCAGAAGCCCCTTCTGTTGCAGTACGTTTGCGGTCTGGGTTCCGATCGCACCGATCCGGGCACGATGCCAGCGTCGCAGGTCGATCTGCAGAACACGCAGCCGATCAAAGAATGCGTTGACCCCGTTGATGCTGGTAAAAAGGACCCAGTCGAATTCTTCGGGACGTTGGAGCGCTGCATCCAGGGGAGCGTTCGAATCGGGAGGCACAATCGCGATCGTAGGGACATAGATCACGTCGGCGCCGGCATCTTCGAGCAGGTCACCCAGAACGCTGGCCTGGGCCTTTGGACGTGTCACTACGATATGCTTCCCGAACAATGGCTTGCGTTCGTGCCAGCGCAGTTGGTCGTGCAGGCGGACCACATCGCCGACCACGGCCAGAGCCGGAGGTTGCACCTGCTCTCGGTCCGCCAGATCAGCAACGGTTCGGATGGTGCCGACGATCGTGCGCTGTGAGGTGAGGGTTCCCCATTCGATCACCGCGACGGGGGTGTCGGCGTCTCGCCCTGCGACACGGAGCTTATCCATATTTTCGCGAAGCTGCCGTTGCGTCATGAGGATCACCAGCGTGCTCCCCCGGCGCGCCAATTCTTCCCAGCGGACGGCCAGTGCGGGTTTATTGGGGTACTCGTAACCTGTCGTGAAGATGACATTCGAGGCCCAGTCCCGATGAGTGAGTGGGATCCCTGCGTATGCGGGTGCTGCGATGGCCGAGGTGATCCCCGGAACGATCTCGAAGTCGATACCGGCCGCCGCGGCTGCTGTCGCTTCTTCACCTCCCCGTCCGAAGATGAAGGGATCACCTCCCTTCAGGCGGACGACGAGTTTACCCTGCCGGGCATGTTCGATGAGGAGATCCTCGATCACATCCTGTTCGACGCGGCTGCCGCCGCCGTGTTTTCCAACGAGGATCCGCTCGCTATCCGGGCGGGCAAAGTCCAGCAAGCGGGGGTTGGCCAGGTAGTCATAGATGATGACATCTGCGCGCTCCAACCAGCGCCTTCCTTTCAATGTGAGTAGACCCGGATCACCCGGACCTGCTCCAACGAGTACGATTTTACCCGGCATCGTCGTTCATTTCGGCCAGTTCATCGAGGATGCGGCGTCCGCCGCGTGCCAGTAGATCGTCGGCGAGGTCCGTGCCAAGGGCTTCCGCCTGGTCGGAGGGAGCGGAAGATTGCGCCCGGACGATCTCCTTTCCGTCAATGCCTGCGATCAAAGCATCCAGGTGGATCGTGTCCTCATCGACTGTGGCGTGTGCTGCGAGCGGGGTCCGGCAGGATCCGCCGACGCGACGCAAAAATGCACGCTCTGCGGCGACAGCCAGTGCGGTGGACGGATGGTTCAACGTCTGGAAAACCGCCGAGCTGTCGTCTTGCCGGGTCTCGATGGCGAGGGCCCCTTGTCCAACGGCTGGGACGAAATCTGTCACGGACAAAGCGATGCCGTCTTTGCGCTCGATGCCAAGCCGCCGCAGACCGGCCGCGGCGAGAATGATCGCATCGAGAGCCCCGGCATCCAGCTTGTGCAGGCGACTGTCCACGTTACCGCGGAGCGCAACGATCTCGAGATCGGGCCGCACGGAGCGCAACAAGGCCATCCGTCTGAGACTGCTCGTTCCCACCCTGGCCCCCGGGGGGAGTGCGGCAATGGGTTTGCCGCCACCGGAGAGAAGAACATCATGGGCGAGTTCCCGTTCGGGAATCGCGGCAATCGTGAGGTTCGGCGCCAGCTCGGACGGCACGTCCTTCATCGAATGTACGGCGCAATCGATCTGGCGGGCAAGGAGTGCGTCTTCGATTTCTTTGACAAATACACCCTTGCCTCCCAGGGTGCTGAGAGGGCGGTCGACAAACCGATCTCCTGTCGTTTTGATGATGATCCGTTCGACGTCGATGTCGTGCTCTCGACGGAGCCATTGCTCGACCCAGCGGGCCTGTGCAAGCGCAAGCTGGCTTCCTCGGGTTCCGATCCGTACGATCTGCTTCATGACTCGTCCGATTCTTCGATGTCAAACAGGCGGCGTGCCGCGGCCAGATACATTGCCTCCTCGCGGCGAGTTCCCTTGTGTTTCAGATGGGTCAGCGGGGAATGGAGGATCTTGTTGATGATGGCGGCCGTCAGTGCGTCCATCGCTTCCCGCTCACGCTCGCCAAGATCGGGTAGAGCAGAAAGAGTCTTTTCGATCTCTGCGCGGCGTATTGATTCGAATTTGTCACGCAATGCGACGATTGTGGGGACAGCATCGAGCCCTGCCAGCCAACGGCTGAAGGCGTCGACTTCGAGATCCACGATGATCTCTGCTTTGTCCGCTTCGCGAGCCCGTTCCTCGAGATTTTCTTCCGCCACGGCGCTCAGATCATCCACGTCGTAGAGATAGACATTGTCGAGATCGTTGATCTGCGGATCAAAGTTGCGAGGGACACTGAGGTCGATCAGGAACATCGGGCGGTACTTTCGTTGCCGCAGGATTTGTTTCACGCGTGCCGCGGAGAGAATGTACTGGTCCGCGGCCGTCGATCCAATGACGACATCAGAAACCTCGAGATATCGATCCAACTCTTCGAAGGGGACCGGGGTGCCACGAAACTCCCGCGCAACCTGCACGGCATTGTCAAAGGTCCGATTCGCGACGATCAGGCTGCGTGCCCCTTGAGCCATGAGATGGCGTGCGGCGAGTTCGCTCATCGTCCCTGCGCCGATCAGCATGGCGGTTTTGTCCTCGAGATGTTCGAAGATTTTTGTGGCCAACTCGACGGCCGCGGAACTGACCGAAACGGCTCGACTGGCGATCCCGGTTTCGGAGCGAATTCTCTTGGCGACGTTGAAAGACCTGTGAAAACAGCGGTGCAGGACGATTCCGACGGTACCGGCGGAAGTCGCTCGAGCGTAGAAATCTTTCATCTGTCCCAGAATCTGCGGTTCCCCCACGACCATCGAATCGAGGCTGGATGCGACGCGGAAGAGATGGCGCACCGCCTCTCGTCCACGGTAGACCGACAGGTGTTCCGTGAGCTTGGTGTGGGGAAGCCGTCGTTCCTCGTCGGAGAGGAAGGAGATCACCGCGTCGAGGGCCACATCACCCTCGACACTGGTGATGACGACCTCCACCCGGTTGCAGGTCGACAGGATCATGCCCTCTTCGATCGGGGCGACCCGCATCAATTCCTGCAGTGCTTCGTGTAGCCGCTCGCCCGGTACGGCCAGTTGCTCGCGCACCTCGACAGGGGCGCCGTGGTGATTGACACCGACAATGAGAATTTCGCGGCGCATCAGCCTTGCGATCCGTGCTTTCCCGGGAAGAAAAGGTTGACGCTGAAGAACGACGCAGCCAGGACAACGAAGCAGAAGATGGTCAGTCGGGCAGCCTTGCGGCCACGCCAGCCCACGGTTCTGGCATGCAGGAGAATGGCATAGAGCAGCCAGGTCAACACGGACCAGATCTGCACCGGTTCCCAGGACCACAGAGCGCCCCAGATCTGCTTTGCCAGCAGGGAGCCAGAGATCAGACCGATCGTAAAGAGCGCGAAGCCCCAGGTGACGAAACGATTGTTCAGTTCATCGAGCGTTTCCAAGGATGGCAGACGCCGGAAGAGATTGCCCTTCCGCTTCGCTTTGAGCTGCCTCTCCTGCAGCAGGTAGGTAACGCTGAGACAGAAGGCTACGGCAAACACGGCGTACCCCAGAAAGGAGGGCGCGACATGAGCGGGAAGCCAGACACTTTGCAGGCGGTTGCCCAACATCTCATGGCCAGCTTCATAAAAATAGGCCGAGAGGGCGAGCAGGAAGGCCAGCGGCGCGATCAGGGCACCGACGACGGCAAAGTTTGCCCGCCGTGCGAGCACCAGATAGAGGGCAACGGTCATGGCGCCGATGAAGGAGAGTTGCTCCGGGAAGGGGGCGAGCGCATCGAAACCGATCTTCCACGCCCGAAAGCCGAGTGCCAGCAGATGCAGGACGACCGCAAGGGCCACCAGGCCGTCGGCGAAGCGGCGAGGAATCGTTTTCGAGGCCACGACGTGCGCCACAAACGCCGCCGAAGCAAAAAGGTAGGCCACAAGCGCCGCAGCAAGAAATACGCCCATCATGTCAGTGCGATCCCCAGTTCGGCCAGGGATATGCCGTCTCCGAACCCGGCCTGAAGCAGGGTGTCGATTTCAGCTTCACGTCTCTCACGCACGTACTCCACCAACGCCGATTCAACAAGGCTTCCAAAAGCACGGTGGCGTTGTTCTGCCGGTAAAGCAGCGGTTAGCGCATGGGTGCGCAGTCTCCGCAGAATATCGAGGGCGAGCGCGTACTCGTCGCCGTATTCGAGTTCGAGTTTGCGGCGGATGCTCCGCGCCAGGGCGGGGCTGGCCCCACCGGTGGAGATGGCAATGAGAAGGTCACCCCGTTCGACGATTGCAGGAACGATGAACGAACACAGAGAAGGGCGATCCGCGACATTCAAGAACACCCCGGCCATCTGCGCGTCGGCCGCAATCTCTTGATTCTGTTGTTCATCCTCTGTGGCCACATAGGCCAGGACGGCACCCTGCAGGTCACCCCTCACGTAGTGCCTTTGATGGTAGTGGATGGTGCCTTGGGCCACGAGTTTCCCCAGATCTTTCGTGAGGCTGGGGCTGATCACCGAAACCTGTGCTCCTGCCCGTTGCAGCGAGCGAACCTTCCGCTCAGCAGCCCTCCCGCCCCCGAAGACCACACAGCGTTTTCCTACCACATGCAAAAAAACGGGCAGGTACTCCATCGTTGGGGGATGCAATCCTGTGTGTCGATTACGCTGAGAAAGAAGAGCCGCAGCCGCAGGTCCTATCGGCATTCGGGTTGACGAACTTGAACCCT
>CAZEWD010000075.1:2035-6290 GCA_964515725.1 uncultured Binatia bacterium (SeqCode) | reverse complement strand
TCCACGCAGATACTGCAGGCTTGTTTCGTCGACCACGACGCGCAGGCCATGCTGCTCCAGGATGACATCGTCTTTCTTGATCTCGGTGTCAAATCCCAGTGAATACTGGAACCCAGAACATCCTCCACCGACCACCGAGACGCGCAAGGCGGCGCCGGGAGAAGCTTCTCTCTCGATGATCGCTTTCGCTTTTTCTGCCGCCGCTTCCGTGACCACCAGAGTGGCGCCGTCCGCGGCTTGTGGGGTGCTGGCTTCGTGCGTTTCCATTAGATTCCTCCTCCGTGGGCCACGCTGCCCGGCCCAGATTGAACATCTTTGCGACTTCGTCGTCTGGCTAGGTTACTGTCGGGTACCCTGGCAGTCAACGATTGGGAACGAGTCAGGTGCAGTCCTTTGCTTGAATCAACGCTGCCCCTTCGTCTATAGAGAGGCGCAATTCAAAATGAAGTTTTCGCCGCGTCACCTCGTCTGGGTCAATCTCGTGCTGCTGGCGTTGGTGGCATACTTGGCGGCTTCGACCGTAAGTACAGCGATCGCTGCCAAGCTGACGCCACCGCCCGAAGTGCACCTGAAACCTCCGCCTCCACCCATCTCGAAGGTGCCCAGGCGGCCAGCGACGTTTTACGCCTCGATTACGAATCGTGACGTTTTCAATCCCGCCAGACCTCCCGAGCCTGTCGAGGCACGTGCCGAGCCGGCGCCCACCAAGCTCGATTTGAAACTGTGGGGTGTGTCCATCCATAGCCAGGGCCATTCACTTTGCGTCATCGAAGATTTGAAAACACGCAAGCAGGACGTGTATGGCATAGGATCAAGGGTTGTGGGCAATGCGACGGTAAAGGCAATCGAATGGGAGCGGGTGGTGCTTGATCGCGGCGGTGGTCTGGAGGAAACTCTCGAAATCGAACGGCCGGGTGGAGGAATGGGAGGCGGAAGTCGTGCTGTTGCGGGACTGCCGGTCATCCCACAACCTGCCGCTGTGCCACCCATGGACTCGAATGCTGGGTACGCCGCGCCAGGGGTCAGCCCAGCCGCCACGAATCCCCATATCCAGCAGGTTGGCGAAGGCGAATACCATATCGATCGGACTGAAGTGGACCAGCAATTGGACAACATGAATCAATTATTCACACAGGTCCGGGCAGTGCCGCATTTCGAGAGTGGGAAATCCATCGGTTTCCGATTGTTTGCTATCCGCCAAGGCAGCATTTTCGACCAGATCGGACTACGCAATGGCGATATCATTCAGAATGTCAACGGACAGGAACTGAGCGATCCGGCACAGGCCATGGCAGTGTTTCAGAATCTGCGAAACGCCGGGGATATCACTGTGAACGGAACGCGCAACAAACAACCGTTCACGCAAACGTACCGAATCAGGTGAGACGGTAGCTCAAGGGGTGGTAATGCGGACTGTGGCAATGCGCCTTCTCGCTTTCGGAATGATGGCGATGATTTGCGTGGCGGTGGGGAGCGGACGCACGGCGGTCGCCCAGGATGAGCCGGCTGTCGCCGGTGTGGAAGCCGATGGTGAAGCCCCGGTAGATCCAGACAACGGCAAGATCACGATGAATTTTCAAGACGTGGACATCTCGGTCCTCGTCAAATTCATCAGCGATATCACAGGTAGGAATTTCATCGTTGACGAGAAAGTCCGTGGCAAGATCACGATCATTTCGCCGGGTAAAATCACCGTCGACGAAGCATATCTCGTCTTCCAGTCCGTCCTTCAGGTCAAGGGTTTCACGACGGTTCCATCCGGTTCCATCATCAAGATCGTTGCCACCAAGGATGCCAAGACCTCCACGATCGATACGGTCCTTCCCGAATCGATTCCTTCACCGCGGGACGAGTATATCACTCGCCTGATGCGCTTGAAGTACGTCGATGCGAACAACATGGTGGCGATTCTCCAGCCCCTGGCGTCGCCAGATGGATTGCTGACCGCCTATACGCCGACCAATACTTTGATCATCATCGATACGGCGGCCCAGACCGATCGCCTGGCTAGGATCCTGAAACAGCTCGATGTGGAGGGACAGCAGCAGGAAATCGAAGTCGTTCGCCTGAACTATGCGTTTGCCGGCGACATTGCCGCACTTCTGCAGCAGTTGCTCGAAGATTCGAGTCAAACGAGCGGGGGTGGAACGACAGCCGTTCAGCCCGGAGCGGCGCCGGATGCACGCCTGCGCCGTGGCTCGGCAGCACGTCCGGCTGGCGGCCTGGCGGGTGGTGCGGCGGGTGCAATTTCGGGTGGTACCACTCCGGAACGTTCCTTTCGTATCATCCCGGATGAGCGCACCAACTCATTGATTCTCGTTGCAGGCAACCAGGAAGCGCGGCGGATCAAGGATCTCATCTCCCGGTTGGACGTTCCCCTTCCCCTGGGGACAGGGCGAATCCACGTGTACTACCTCAAGTACGCCAATGCATTTGAACTCATTCCAGTGCTTGGCTCGCTTGTTGGTGGCGGCATGGGGATGGGTGGCATGGGAATGGGCTTTGGTGGTTATGGCGGCTTTGGCGGAATGCGGAGTGGCTTCGGAGGAGGACTGGGCGGCTTCGGGCGGTCGAGTGGTGTAGGCAGTAGCCTGAGCGGTAGCCGTTACGGACAGTCGGGGATTGGCGGTTCCGGTATGCTGGGATCGGGCGGTTACGGGACGTACGGTGGGATGGGCTCCTCGTTCGGGATGGGTGGCTTCGGCGGGATGGGTGGCTACGGAATCGGGGGCATGGGCACGGGAGGTTTTGGTGCCGCTGGTAGCCTGACCGGCCGCCGCACGGGTATGGGAACGGGCGGAGGGGCAGGGGGATACCCCGGCCAGCAACAGAGTGAGTTCGAAGGAATCGTTCGGATCGGTGCCGATCCGGCAACCAATGCGGTGATTGTCAACGCTTCGCCACAGGACTTCGAAACCCTGCGTGAGGTGATCGACAAGCTCGACGTGCGCCGCCGTCAGGTCTACGTCGAAGCTATCATCGCCGAAGTCTCGCTCGATGTGACACGTGAGTTGGGAATCGAGTTGCAAGGAGCCACGGGATTACCGAACGGAGTGGGTTTTGGCCGGACGAATCTACGTGGCGACATCAATAGTCTACTGAATCCGACAAATCTATCGGGCCTGGTTCTGGCTGCGGCCAGCTCTCAGACGGTTACGGTCAATGGAGTGTCGATTCCTGCACAACAGGCAATCATGCGGGCGCTGGAAAATCGCGGTGATGCGGATATCCTCTCCGCGCCGACAGTCCTGACGACGGATAACCAGCAAGCCGAGATCGTATCCGGCCAAAACGTCCCTTTCATCGCCAGTCGTGCATCGAACGATGTCAACCTCAGCAACACCTTTGCCACGATCGAACGAAGAGACGTCGGAATCACCCTGCGCTTGACACCGCAGATCTCGGAAGGCGGCCAGGTCCGCCTCGATATTTTCCAGGAAGTATCGGACGTGATCTCGAACGACCCTCAATTGGGCCCAACGACGACGATCCGTTCTGCGACCACGAGTGTCGTGACACGGGACGGTCAGACCATCGTCATCGGGGGGATCATGTTCGATGCACGAGGGAAAAATGTCAGTAAGGTTCCCTACATTGGGGATATTCCGATCCTGGGAAATCTGTTTCGCTACGAAGCGACTCGAAATCGCAAGACGAATCTGCTGATCTTTCTCACACCTCACATCATTCGGAATGAACGGGATCAGCGAAACATTGCAGTCGGCGAGCGGCAACGGATTCTGCGCCAGCCCTTCGAAGATACCGGACAGAGGGGTCCTCAGTGGGAGCAACTCAACTCCCCATCCTGGGAGGTACGTCCGTCCATCGAGCTTCCCAAAGAGTCAGGCGAGGACACCGGTCCGACTGCCGAGTCGAATGTGCCGCCACGCCATGCCAAAACGCAAATAGCGGCCCCGGAGCCAAATGCTGCTGCCGTCACTTCGAAGACCCAGGAATCGCCCATGATGCACGCAACCGGGCCCGTGCCAACCGAATCCAATGGCAATACCTATGGGATGAGCAACCGCTACGTGCTGCTCGCGACTGTCTCGGAGGAGGGGACTGCGCCTGCCAGTTTGACGCCGAGTAATGCCCTGCTTGCCCTTGCGGTTCCCGCAAATTCACCCGTGGCGACTCTGTTTACCAAGGGCGCAACCTATAGGTTCCAGAGTGCCCATTACACGGCGAATTACGTTTGCCTGGAGGTCTTCACGACGCCGGCCGAGGCGTTTGCATCCTATCCGGAGGGAATGCG
>CAZEWD010000075.1:362-2025 GCA_964515725.1 uncultured Binatia bacterium (SeqCode) | reverse complement strand
GCGGGTCAGCACGAAGCCGTCCACTTTCCTGCACTGGCGTGAGGCGATCGAGCCGGATGCGCTGAAAACTGAAAACTGGAAAGCCGGGTGAATATGGCGGTAGCCGCGAAATCGCTGGAGTCTGTCCTTGTCCAGCATGGCAGGATCAGCGAAGAGACGCTGGAGCGCGCCCGAGAGCGCCAGCGGGAGGGCAAGGGCCTTGGGGACGTTCTCCAGGAGATGGGCGCGATCGACAGTGCGACCTGGGCGCGCGCCGTGGCGGATCACTTTGGCCTGCCATTTCGCGACACATTGCCCGAGGGGAATGACGTTCTCGAACTGATCAATACCCTGCCCATCAATTTTGCCAAGCGCTGCCTGATTCTGCCCGTTGCTCACGAAGGCAACCAGGTGCTGGTTGCCGTGGCCGATCCGTCGAATATCGGCGCCGTCGATGACCTGCGCCTGCTCTTGCGTAAGCCGCTCAAGGTCTTCGTGGCTCCCGCGCCTTTGATCATGGAGGCCATCAATCGAGCCTACGACCTTGCGTCGGCAGGTTCCGCCTCCGAACTGATGGACGACCTGGATACGGAACGGCTCGACCTGGAGCCGAGTGATTTTGAGGGTCCACAGGATCTCATCGATGCCGTTGATGAGGCACCAATCATTCGGCTTGTGAACCGGTTGATTTTCCAGGCGGCGAAGGATCGGGCCAGCGACATTCACATCGAGCCGTTCGAACGTGAACTTCTCGTACGTTTCCGGATTGACGGTATTCTCTACGATATTCTGTCTCCACCGAAACGGTTCCAGCCGATCATCATTTCCCGCGTAAAAATCATGGCGGAGTTGAATATTGCCGAGAAACGGCTGCCGCAGGACGGGCGTATCCGCATCCGACTGGCTGGGAAGGACATCGATATTCGTGTTTCGATCGTGCCGACTGCACATGGCGAGCGTGTCGTCATGCGTTTGCTCGACAAGGCCACAACGGTTCTCCAACTCGAAGAACTTGGATTGATGGGGTTCAAGCATGACACCGTCAGCCGTCTCATCAAGCAATCCCACGGCATTCTCCTGGTGACAGGTCCGACCGGCAGCGGCAAGACGACGACACTCTACGCATGCCTGTCGAAAATCAACACGACGGACAAGAACATCATCACCATCGAAGATCCCGTCGAATACCAACTCCATGGTATCGGCCAGATCCAGGTGAACCCGAAAATCGACCTCACTTTCGCCAACGGTCTTCGTTCCATCCTTCGACAGGACCCCGATGTCATCATGGTCGGCGAAATTCGCGATACGGAGACAGCAGAAATCGCGATTCAGGCGGCTCTGACGGGCCACCTGGTTTTCTCGACGTTGCACACGAACGACTCTTTTGGAGCGATGACGCGTCTGCTCGAGATGGGTATCGAGCCGTTTCTCGTTTCGTCGTCCGTGATCGGGGTGATGGCGCAGCGATTGGTTCGCCGTGTGTGCCCGAACTGCCGTGTTCCGTACACGCCGACGCGCGAAGAAATCGAAGAGATCGGAATTACCCCGCAACGCCTTGCGGGCCGGCAAATCTACAAGCAGGGCACCGGTTGTGCCCAGTGTAAGGACAAGGGGTACAAGGGAAGAACAGGCATTCACGAACTTCTGGTGGTGGATGACGAGGTGCGTAGTCTGGTCATGA
>CAZEWD010000075.1:0-352 GCA_964515725.1 uncultured Binatia bacterium (SeqCode) | reverse complement strand
CGACGGCCCACGGTATGAACACTCTACGCGAAGATGGCGCTGATAAAGTCCTCGACGGTGTGACGACGGTGGAAGAAGTGCTGCGCGTCACCCAGGACGAACTCGTCTGATCCGGTTGGCCCGATAACTGGATTCGAATCAAGTTCCAGGATCGATCGTCGGAGAAGCACTGTCCATGCCCGTCTACGCTTACAAAGGTTTCAACAACGCGGGGCGCGCCGTTGGTGGAATCGTCGACGCCGAGAATCCGAAAGGAGCTCGCCAGAAGCTTCGCCGGGACGGCGTGTTTCCCACCGATCTCGCGGTGCAGGCCGGGCAACAGACGAAGGGTCTCGGCGAGAGCACCGGGGTC
>CAZEWD010000074.1:7712-12150 GCA_964515725.1 uncultured Binatia bacterium (SeqCode) | reverse complement strand
CGATAAGGGTCCCGATTTCCAGATGACCCTGACCGATGCTCCATTTACCGAGACCTCGCTCGGCAAACTCTACCGCCGGCTACAGATGGAAGCCAAAGATGGCGATTATACCTTCGTCGACTTCACGCCTTACTTCCCACGGCGTGGTCGTGCCACCGCCTTTGCCGGCGTACCGATTTTCGATGGTGGACAGAAAATCGGGGTCATGATCGTGCAACTGTCGATCGAAGAGATCAACGGCATCATGACAAACGATTCTGAGTGGCAGCGTGTGGGCCTCGGAGAAACCGGTGAAGCCTACCTGGTAGGGCGGCGCAGCAATGACCTGCTGATGCGCAGCGAATCACGATTTCTTGGAGAGTTGAGCCAGTCCAATCCCGCCGTCGCTGCAGCACGCACAGCAGTTTTCGCCCAAAAAATCGAAACTGAAGCCTCGTTGCTTGCCCCTGACAAGCAAGATTTTCATGGCCGATATCTCGGCTACCGCGGCATACCCGTCCTGGGCGCATCGGCACCGCTGGAAACTCTCCAGGGCGTCGACTGGCTGGTGATCGCGGAAATCACCGAGGCGGAAGCTCTCAAGCCCGTCGCACAGCTCCGAACATGGACGACGCGCCTTGCTCTCGCATCGATCCTCGGTTTCGTGATCACGGCCCTCATTGTGGCAACGACGCTCTCCCGGCCGGTGCGTGCCCTCGCCAACGTCGTTGGTGAACTGCAAAAAGGAAACTACCGCGCTCGTGCCAAGGTACGAACCAACAACGAGATCGGCTTGCTTGCCACCGGCTTGAATCAGGCACTCGATGAGCGGGTCGATGCTCTCGTGAAGGTGGAAGAGGAAAACCGCCAACTGCAGAAAGAAATCCGTGACTTGCTGATGGTGGTGGCTGCGGCATCGGACGGCGATTTCACGCAAAAGGCCGTCGTCGGATCGGGGGCTCTCGGAAACCTTGCCGACGCCCTCAATCTGATGTTCGAGAATATCGGTGCGCTCATTCAAACCTTGCGTGGTGCATCGACGCGCGTGTACGAGTCAGCGACCGAAATCCGTAATTCTTCGTCGCTACTCGCCGATGGCGCCGCACGGCAGGCAACCGACGTTGCCGGCACGGCCGAGGCCGTGCAGCAGATGTCGAACCGCTTCCAAACCGTCCAGGCTGACGCAGCAGTTGCGGCAGAAGCGGCCAAGCGCTCCGAAGAGGCGGCCCACCAGGGCGGAGAAATCGTCAAGCGGGTCATCAACGGCATGGACTCCCTGCAGAAAAATACCCGGGCCTCCGCTGTAAAAATCAAGCGACTCGGCGAACGGTCGATGGAAATCTCCACCATCACGAGCACCATTCAAAAGATTTCCGCACAGACCAACATGCTGGCCTTGAACGCTGCCATCGAGGCATCGCGCGCCGGGGAACACGGCCTCGGCTTCAGCGTCGTTGCCGATGAGGTGCGCAAGCTTGCAGAACAGACCGAATCGGCCACGCACGAAATCGCCGAGCTGATCGCCTCCATCCAAGCCGAGACCAACGACACCGTCGGCAACATCGAGCGTCAGGCGCAATACGTGGAAGAACAGACGATGCTCGTGTTCGATGCCGGAGACAAACTCGAAAACGTGCTCGATACATCAACGCAAAGCGCTCGGTTGATCGGAGAGATCTCCAGCGCCACCAATGAACAGGCCGCCTCCGCACGCAACGTCAGCGAGGCCATGATCCGAATCTCTGAAGTGGCCCGACAAGCGCAGGAATCCTCCAAACTCACCCAGACGAGTTCGGCCGGGCTGTTTGAAATCGCACAGGAGCTGAACGAACAGATCGGCCTCTTCCGTGTCGAGGAACCTGTCAGCCCAGACTTTTCAGAAAGCGGAAACGGCCATGCGACTGCCTTTTGAGGCGTAATACACCGGCAACACGACCGAGGGTCAGATGGCAGATCGTTTCAGTCTCGACGAGATCAAAGATCTGTTCCGCGACGACGTCCTGCGTTTTATCGACGGAATGCTCGAGGAACTCCGTCACCTCGACGCACAACCCGACAAAACACAGTCACTCGAACGACTCGCTGCCTGGGGCCATTCCCTCAAGGGAACCGCCGGGCTGGTGGGTCTGGACGATCTCAGCCAGGCCGGTGCCATGGTCGATCGGCTGAGCCAGGCTGCCCGTGCCATCCTGCCGGCGGACACTGCCGCCGCGCGCTCGATGTTCAAACAGTTGGAACGTGCCGTCCCTCATCTCCGCGACCTCTTGACAGAAAGTCTCTCGGGGGACGATCCGCAGGTACGGCGAAGCCTCTATGATGCCTTCATCCGCCAGTTACCGGCAGACTTGCAGGGCGGGGACGGGACAGCGGGCGAAACGGACACCCTCACACCCATCACAACCTCCCCAGAGGATGAGGACGCATGGCAGGCAGAGTTGGCGGCTACATTCCAAGAAGAACTACGCGAGAATCTGGAACAGGCGACCACGCTCCTGCGACTTGCTCCTGTGCCGGCCCGGCAACACGAGAGCTATCAGGATCTCTCGCGGATCTTCCACACGATCAAAGGCTCCGCGGCCATGGTTGGACAGGATCAGTTCGCTGAACAGGCGCGAATCCTGCAAAACATTTTCGAAAGTGCGACACACGGAAATGCAATTCCCGAAACGGCACTTGCAGAAGGCACCGCGGCATTACGCATCCTGTGCGATGGCGCGGGCTTGAGTACACCATCATTCCCCGCGACCGCGGATGTACCCTCCGAATTGGATTCTGAACTGATCGATGCATTCCGGATGGATGCACAGGAATCCCTGGAGGCTTCCGAAGCCCTGCTGCTCACCCTCGAGAATCGCAAGACAGCCGATCCGGAATCTCTGCGAGCCCTCTTCCGCCATTTCCACACTCTGAAGGGTGCAGCAGCCGCCGTCGGCATGGGCGATATCGCGGATCAGGTGCACCACGGCGAGTCGCTTCTGGACAGCATTCTCACGGAAGGCTTAGCCATCCCGGTCGATGCGCTCAGCGATTTTCTTCTGCGTCTCATCGACTCGGTGACAGCTCTGATGAACAGAGCTCTCGGCATCGAGGACAAACAGCACACCTTGCTCGACGACGTGGGCACGTTGGTGGCCGGACTGAAGAAGCTCGCCGCCACCACAGCGCCCGCCACAGCAGCCGATCGTCCGGGCATCACGGTGCCAGAAGAGGCTGCTCCTACCACAGCCAGCGAGGCCGAAGGTATTGTCCGTATCCCCGCAGGACGCCTCGATGTGCTCATGAACCAGGTTACCCAACTGGTCGTCAGCCGCACGCGGATGGATCATAAAATCGAGGATTTCGGCGATCTGCGTGACAAACTGGATTATTGCCGGCGGCGTCTGACCAGCCTGATCCAGGGTTTCCAGGAACACTACGAATACAATATTGCTGACGGATCCGCTCAGCGCGGCACTCCGGCGCCGGCAGAGGCGGATGGGGAAAAGGTCTTCACCGACCTCGAGTTCGACAAGTACGACGACATCAACATCCTGGCGCGTAGCGTCATCGAACTGGCAACGGATACGGGCGAGATTGCCGATCAGTTGGGACAGCTCATCGAGTCCTTCGGCGACGAATCGAGAAAGTTTTCAAAGATCACCTCGTCGCTGCAGCGCCAGATCACGCGGTTGCGCCTCGTCTCGATCGACAGCGTATTCCGGCGACTCGCGCGCCCGGTGCGTGATGCCGCGCGACAAGAGAACAAGGTCGTCGATTTGCAGATCGAAGGGGGGGACGTCCAACTCGACAAGGCCATTGTGGAAGGCATCCATGCACCGCTCTTGCATCTGGTTCGTAACGCCGTGTCGCACGGTATCGAATCTCCAGGACGCCGCCGTTCGGCCGGCAAGACCACCAAGGGCACGATCCGCATCACCGCCCAACCGCACCACAACAGCGTCATGGTCGAGGTGCGCGATGATGGGTATGGTCTTGATTATCCAGCCATCCTGGCAAAAGCTCGATCTCTGGGACTCGTGGAACCGGAGGCGAATCCGTCTCGCGAGCAACTGCAACCGTTGATCTTTCGCCCGGGCTTCAGCACCGGACAGACAGTCACCGATCTTGCGGGCCGAGGCGTCGGCATGGATGTCGTGGCACGGGAAATCGCGGCCCTGAACGGCACATTGCTGGTCGATTCGAAGGACGGCGAAGGCGTCACAGTCCGCATGATGCTGCCGGTCATGACCAGCATCGATGAAGTCTTCCTGCTCCATACCGGCAGCCAGTGCTACGCGCTGGGTTCCGACTTCGTCGAGCAGGCCATTTCCATCGAAGCGCAGAATCTCATCGACGTGGACGGCCAACCCATGGTGCAGGTCCGTAACGAATTGATCCCCGTGATGATGCTCGGCTCCCTCGTCGACGCCCCGGCCCCCACGGGCACAGGGACGGCGCTCCTGTTGCGCGCCGGAGATCG
>CAZEWD010000074.1:0-7702 GCA_964515725.1 uncultured Binatia bacterium (SeqCode) | reverse complement strand
CTCTACTGGTCGACCGGGTCGAGCCGCAACGTGAAGTGGTGATTCGACCACTCGGCCGGGTTCTGGAAGCGCATCCCTTTCTCTCTGGCGCCACCATCTCGGGTGATGGTGCGGTGATTTTCACCTTGCACGTGACACGTCTCTTCGACGTCCTCGCCATGCAGTCCAAACATCCATCGACCTATATTCTGGCGAGCCAGAGCGACGAGCCTCCTGCCGATCCTCAGGCTGTGCTCGTCGTCGATGATTCGATCAGCGTACGCAAGCTCGCAGCGCGGTTCCTGGAGGTCGAAGGCATCGAGGTGGATACGGCAATCGACGGACTCGATGCGCTGAAGAAGCTCGCCAGCGGACGCTTTCGCATGGTCATAACCGATCTCGAGATGCCACGTATGCACGGGTATGAACTCATCGCAGAAATCCGCCGTCAGCCAGCCCTCCGGCACTTGCCGGTCATCGTGTGCAGCTCCCGATCGAGCGAAAAACACCGGCAGCGTGCATTCGAAGTGGGCGCCCAGGGATATTTGACGAAACCTTTTACGAGTGAGTTACTTCTGGCGGAGATCCAGAAACTCACGCATACTGGGATGGCTTCTCCTCGGTTGGACGGCATACTCACAGCCGCAGGTCTACCGGAGACGCACCATTAAGACATGATGAATCACGATTCGACCGAAAATACCCCAGCGAAGCGACCAGAGGAAATAGCGGAGACGCCACTCGATCCGGCACTTCCAGGTTCGGCCGATTGGCAACGAGCCGCCGAACACTACCGTGATGTAGCTTCACGGTTGGCCGCTGCCCTCGAGACTGCACAATGCCGCCTGGCAGATCTCGAAACGGAAAGCGCGGTCTACAACGCTGAAATCGAACGTCTGACCGGCGAACGGGATACGGATCAGCAGCGCCTGCACGCCCTCGAAGTGTCCCTGGAGGAAACTCGCGCGCGGCTCGATGAAACGGCAGACCGGTACGCTGGCGACATCTCCCGCCTGCGCGAAGAGATGGCACGGGAAGTGGCGGCAAGCCGCACCGAACTCGAAACTTCGAGACAAAGCGCTGCGGCCCGGGAAGAAGACCTGGTCAACCGCCGCGACGAAATTGCTCGAAAGTTGGAAGACGAGCAGACCCTCGTGTTGCAGCTACGGCAGCAGTTGGACACGTCGAACGCACAGGTCTGTAACGCCGAAAGCGTCCTCGCTGAAACGATCGCCCAAACTGGCCGCCTGCAGGAAGAACTCGACACACTGCGCGACGAGTTGGAACGTGAGCGACATCTGTATGAAAGTGCCGCGACAGAACGGGAAGCGGAACTCAAGCACGAGATCGACCAGCTCCGGCAAGATCTGGCGCAGACTCTCGTCCGTCACCAGGCGGAATTCAACGGGGAAGTCGCAACGCTGCGTGCCACGCTGGCAAGCGAAAACGCAGCACATGAGGCGGCACGAGCCGATCTCGAAGCCAGGTCACAGGCAAGTCAAGCGGAAGCTGCCGGCCTCCGTCAGACACTCGAAGGGCAGACCCAAACAATCAATCGCCTGCGGGAGCAGATCCGCCAGGCGGAAGAAGCACTGACCCAGGTTCAGCAGGAATCAACCGATCAGATTGCTCGAATCCAAACCGAAGCCGCCGCTGCATTGCACACGCTCGAGCAGACCCAGACGGAGCTGCAGGCGGTGCGGCAGGCCAACACGGATGCAGAGCAACGGACAACGGCTCTACGCACGGCCCTGGAAGCTGCAACGAATGAGATCGCCGTACAGAAAGAGCAGGCCGAGCAACTACGGCTGCAAATACAAGAGGGGACAGCGGCAACGGCCCGTGAACGCCAGGCCGCGAACCGGGTGGAGGAACGGGTCCAGATACTCGAGAATGACTTGCGTACATCGCACGCAACCCTCGACCGGCTACGCACAGAGATGGAGGAGACACGGCGCAACGAGGCACAGGCGCGCGCCGACCTGGACCAATCAAGGGAGCGCGAGAAGGAACTCGCCAATGCCAATGCCGCACTCGAAGGCGAACGCGGTGAAATGCGTCTTCAGACCGAAAAACTCTCGGCCGTCCTACGCCAGCTCTCCCAGGAGTATGCCGGTCACCGGGAGAATGCATTCCGGACACAACAAACCCTGAATACTCGTATCGAAGAACTGGGCCTGGAAACCCAAACGGCAGTGGCGCGCATCGCCGAATTGGGAACCCTGGCCGGACAGTGGGAACGCGAATGCGAACGATTGCGCAAGGAACGCACCTCACCGGATGAATTGTCACGCTTCAAGAGGGAAGCAGCAAAACTGGAAACCAGAATCGAGGAGTTGGAAAAGCAACGCGCAGAAACCGCACAGAACCATTCGGCCGTGGTTGCGGGTTACTTGCACGAACTGAACCAGCGAAGCGATTTGCTCCACTCCCGCGAACAAGAACTGCACAAACTGACGAGCGAGGCGGAAACCCTGCGTGAAACGTTTGAGGAAACGCAGTCCTTGCTCGAACAGGAACGACAGGAACGAGGCGAGTTACAGCGCCAGCTCGACGAACTGCGCAAGGCAAGCGGCCCACTGCGTCTGTCCTTGGAACCTTCCGCGAAGCCGACGATGCCGATCGTGTCCGCAACGGTTGCATCGCCAACCACGGCAACATTCAAGATTGCAGGGGCGGTGACACCGGAACAGCAGGGCTCCGCTTCATGCAGCGAATCCCTGGCCAGAGTCCTGTCGGGCGGACCATTGACCATCATCCATCTGGAGGAAAACAAGGATCTGCGTGAAAAAATCCGAAACGTATTCGCTGGGCAGCCGGATACTCGTTACCTGAACACCCTGGATGGCGCGGCCAAAGCCGGCGAGTTGCTCCTCGCCGTGAACCTGCTCAACCGAGCGCATGACCCGATCGCCGCCATCGCAAATCATGTCAAGGCGCATCCGGACCGACAGAACATCTTCGCCTACTGCGCCGAAGGGAACTTCGGATTCGTTTTCGGCAATGTGACTTTCTTCGCACCGCCGCTCGATCCGGAAGCGTGCATTGCCTGGGCGACCCCCCCCGGAGCGTCGGTGCAGCGTCTTCTTGCGGCGAGCAATAACATCGAGATGACGAGCAATCTGCGAACGATGCTCAGTCGAGTGCGCTGCTCGACATCAGTCGGACTCGACCTGCGCCAGGTCACCGACCTGCTTCCCATGATCCGGCCACAGGCCGTTCTGGTCGACCTGTCTCTTGCCCGTGCCGAGGGCCTGCGTCTGATTGGCCGGCTACGCAGTGATGAGAATTCGCGAGATCTACCGATCGGTGTTCTGCTGCCGGAGCAGACAAAGCTTGCGGAATTCCGCCAGCATGCTGCACGCGCGGCGAGGGAAAGCGCCATCAAGCCCGAGCATCTGGCAGCTTCCCTGGCGCGACAACTGGGTCTCGGTTCAGCACCACCAGCGGAAGTCCGGCTGAAAGTAGCGGGCGGGAATTGATCGAACTGCCGTATTCCGGCTGCACCGGAGATCTCGATCGCCCAGGACCTTGACCGTTCGGGCGGCCGCTGCGCGACGACCGCGCACAACGACCGCCGGGTCGCCGGTCAAGTTACTGTCCCACGGATTCGTTCTCGTCTGCCGTCTCAGCTCCCGCGCTGTCTCGCACAGCATGCATCGTCCCATGCACGATCTGTACGAGAACGGGACGGCGTTCCATGCGCGAGGCATCGATCCGTACCAGACCGGTCGGGCCTTCGAAGGAATGTGGTGCCGAGATCGATTCCCAGACCGAGCGGCGTGTATCCGCTCCGCCGGCCACCGCTTCCTTGAGGATCAGAGCAGCTTCATAGGCCACGGCATCCAGAGTGCCGGGAGATTGTTGGAATCTGTCCTGGTAGGCCGCCACGAAATCACGCGTAGCGGCATTGCCATCGTCACTGGCAAAGACCGTGGCAAAGATCACCCCGTTGAGAGTCTCGTCCTTGTCGCCAAGCGATTCCCAGTTACAGGCTCCGAACAGAGGGATGTCTGGCAAGTTTTCCTGGAGGAAATGGGCCAGCCGGCCGGCAGTGGCGGGGGAGCCAGCGAGCACAAGGCCCTGCAACCCGTCTCTCTCGCGCCAGCGGTGAACGGTTGCCACGGTCAGGGTTCGCGCATCAGGCGAATAGGCGTCGGCACCTACCACGGTGGCGCCGCGTTCCGTTGCGGCAGCCTTGAAGTGTGCAAAAAAGGTCCGCCCTGTATCGTCATTCGGGTAAATGACTCCGAACCGCCGCACACGTGCACGGTTCACGGCGAAGTCCAAAATGGGAGCCAGGAGGTGATCGCGTACTACCCCTGCGCTCAGGACATAGTGCTGTCGCGACGGCGTACCGCTCGACAGATCGAGATACGGGATGCCGGCACGCATCGACGCAGAGGCGGCCGAGACCGCCACCGCTGAATCGGTGGGACCGATGATTGCCAGAACTTCGGGATCCGCTGCAACCTCAGTGATCACCGACGACAGGTCGTCGCGGCCGATGGTTCTGCTCTGAACCGCGTCACCGAGCGCCAGTTGCGCACCCCGCTCGATGGCCTCCTCATGCGATGAATCGTGCGGCAGTAGAACGACGATCCGCGCGTTCTCGGCCGGAACACGTGTTTCAGCAGCAGACTCCTGTGCCACCAAGGCAGGCTCGGGCTCGGCAACGGCCTCTTCCGCAGCGGTCTCTGCGGGTGCCGCAGCTTCGATCGCGGCAGGCCCTCCAGGTTCTACCGCCGGGGATTCGAATTCAGGCATCGGCTCGGGAATCTCGGGATTCTCACGACGCGCGATCTGAGAATCGATGATTTTGGTCACATCGCGCGATGTGACCATGCGCCGCGTCTCTTCCAACTCGGCCATGGACATGTCCTTGGCGACCGTCGCAATCCGTAGTCGAAGTTTTGGACGATCAGACTCGCCAGCGATCCCCCAACCACGATCCCACGATTCGACTGCTGCAACGGGATGACCCAGCGCCCTCTGCCCATCACCACGCAGCGCATCGACCTGGACCCAGCGACCTGCGGGATAACGATTTTGCAGATCGCGGAGGGTGTCGAGGACATCCGAGAAGCGGCCGATCTGGTACTGGGAAAGCGCTTTCTTGTACAGCGCACGGGCCGTGTACTGGTCCTTGTCGACGACCTCCGTGTAGGAAGAGTAGAGCGCGATCGCATCTTCATACTGACGGTAGCGAAAGGCTTCGTCGGCACGGCGAATCGACCCGGGCGGCTCGGGAGGTGCCTTGATCCTGGATCCGCAGGCTGGGAAAACCATGCAGCCGACAAGCAACGACAACCAGAGGAACGACCGGACCGAAAGCGATTGGCGCATCACCCGAACATCTCCTTCACTTTTTCAAAAAACCCCTTGGAGAGTGGGTTTACATCTTCTCCGCTACAGCGTGCAAACTCTTCCAGCAGCTCGCGCTGGCGTGCCGTCAATTTGCGTGGGATTTCAACCACGATTCTGACCAATTGGTCGCCACGCCCGCGCCCTCGGATCTCTGGCGCGCCCTTGCCCTTGAGTCGAAAGACACTGCCCGACTGGGTCCCGGCGGGAACTTTCATTTTCACTTTCCCTTCAACCGTCGGAACTTCGATCTCGGCACCAAGCGTCGCCTGGGAGAAAGCGATGGGAACCTCACAGACAATATGGTTCTCCTGACGCAGGAACAACGGATGTTCCCGGACATTGAGTACGACGTACAGATCGCCCGAAGGACCGCCGTTGCGGCCGGCCTCACCTTCGCCGCGCAGCTTCAGGCGCGATCCGGTATCGACACCAGCCGGAATCTTCAAATTGAGGGTGTGGCTTTTATGGATAACGCCGGATCCGGCACAGGTGCGACATGGATCACGGATGATACTGCCCTGGCCGCCACATTGCCCGCAGGTCTTGGCAATGGTGAAGAACCCCTGCTGAAAACGCACCTGGCCGGCTCCCTGACAACCCGGGCAGGTGGTCCGTTCGGTTCCCTCTTTCGTGCCCTTACCGCCGCATGAATCACATGTGGCGAGACGCGGAACCTTGATGACTTTCTCCGCTCCGAAGATCGCTTCTTCGAAGCTGATCTCAAGGTCGTAGCGAAGGTCCTCGCCACGGCGGGAGCGCCGCCCACCACGGCGGCCGGCACCGAAGAAATCGCCAAAGATGTCGCCGAAGACATCCTCGAAACCCGAACCGGAGAAATCGAAGCCACCCGAACCAAAGCCACCGGTCTGCTCGAAAGCCGCATGGCCAAACCGGTCATACGGGCCTCTCTTCTCACTATCGGAGAGCACCTGGTAGGCCTCCGTGGCTTCTTTGAACCGATTCTCTGCTTCCTTATCCCCCGGATTGCGATCCGGGTGATATTTCATGGCAAGCTTGCGGTAGGCCTTTTTGATTTCGTCTTCGCTGGCAGAGCGGCTGACGCCGAGGACTTCGTAATAATCACGCTTCTGCGTCACCGCGGCCTCCTGGAGCTCGTGGGTTGGACAATACAAGAGCCGTTCCCCCGAGTCGAGGGACGGCTCTTGTCGTCCGTACGGTCATCGAACCGGCATCACCCTTTCACTTCTTCATAGTCGACGTCCACCGCATCATCCTTGCCTCCGGAGGCCGCCGCACTGTCGCCCGCCTTGCCGCCATCCTGGGAATGCGTCTGATCCGCTCCGGGTTGACGCGCCTTGGCATACATGGCCTCCGCCAGTTTGTGTGCCGCCTGATTCAAGCGGTCGGTGGCGCTCTTCATCGCCACAGAGTCCTGGCCTTCCAGTTCTTTTTTCGCAGCCGCCAACGCCTCTTCGATAGTGCCCTTCGTTGCTGCATCCAACTCGCCGCCATGTTCGGAGAGCGATTTTTCGGTCTGGTAGACGAGACTATCGAGTTGGTTGCGGGCCTCGGCGGTTTCCTTACGCTTGTGGTCGTCAGCCGCGTGGAGTTCCGCGTCCTTGACCATCTGTTTGATTTCCTGTTCGGTGAGCCCGCTCGATGCCGTGATGCGAATCGACTGTTCCTTGCCGGTTCCGAGATCTTTGGCATGGACATGCACGATGCCGTTGGCGTCGATATCAAAGGTCACCTCAACCTGAGGCATGCCACGGGGCGCGGGGGGAATCCCGATGAGATCGAACTGCCCCAACAACTTGTTATCGGCAGCCATCTCGCGCTCGCCTTGAAAGACTCGGATCGTCACGGCGGTCTGGTTATCAGCCGCTGTGGAAAACACCTGGCTCTTCTTTGTCGGGATCGTCGTGTTCTTGTCGATGAGCTTGGTGAACACGCCGCCGAGCGTTTCGATACCCAGCGAAAGTGGCGTTACGTCGAGCAGAAGGACGTCTTTCACTTCCCCCTTCAGGACGCCCGCCTGGATGGTGGCTCCCACGGCAACCACTTCGTCCGGATTGACGCCCTTGTGTGGCTCCTTGCCGAACAGCTTCTTCACGCGTGCCTGAACGGCGGGCATGCGGGTCATGCCGCCCACGAGTACCACCTCGTCGATGCTGCTGGCGCTGAGGGCAGCATCCCGCAGAGCGGTGAGGCACGGAGCGTCGAGGCGATCCAGCAGATCGGAGCACAAAGCCTCGAGCTTGGATCGGGTCAGCTTCATGTTGAGATGTTTCGGGCCGCTCGCATCCGCCGTGATGAACGGCAGATTGATGTCCGTTTCCATGGAGGAAGAGAGTTCACACTTCGCCTTTTCCGCAGCTTCTTTCAGTCGCTGCAG
>CAZEWD010000073.1:5319-12216 GCA_964515725.1 uncultured Binatia bacterium (SeqCode) | reverse complement strand
CAGCCCAACCGTTTGATCAGTTCCTGGCGTTGACGTTCCATTTCGGGCGGCAATCGATCGCCGAATTTGGCGAAAAACTCGCCGATCCCCTCAGCCTCTTTCAGCCAATCCGCTCTCTCCACGGCCAACAGTTCCTGCATCGTCTCTTTACTGACCTCGATGCCTTCCGTGTCGATTGCACCCTCCGCAGGCAACCAGCCAATCGGTGAGCGAACCGCGGCGTCCTTGCCATTGCAGCGGTCGATCATCCAGCGCAGGACACGCATGTTTTCACCGAAACCGGGCCAGATGAATTTGCCTTCGGCATTCTGCCGGAACCAGTTCACATGGAAGATCCGCGGCAATTTCGGAACGATCCCACCCATTTTCAACCAGTGGCCGAAGTAATCGGCCATGTTGTATCCACAAAAGGGCAGCATCGCCATCGGATCGCGCCGAACGACCCCGACAGCGCCGGATTGCGCCGCAGTCGTCTCCGAAGCGACCGACGCTCCGACGAAAACACCATGTTTCCAGTCGAAGGCCTCGAAAACCAGAGGCGCGGTGCGGGCACGGCGGCCGCCAAAGATGATCGCAGAAATCGGCACACCCATCGGGTCATTGAACTTCGGCGAGATCGACGGGCACTGGATCGCAGGCGCCGTGAACCGTGAATTCGGATGGGCTGCCTTTTCCGTCGAGCCCTTCTGCCAGGGATTGCCGCGCCAGTCCGTCAGGCGGTTGGGTACATCGCCGTCGATGCCTTCCCACCAGGGACAGTTGTCTTCGGTGACCGCCACGTTGGTGAAAATCGAATTCTTCCGCAGTGTCGCCATGGCGTTGGGATTCGTCTTGTTCGACGTTCCCGGCGCAACGCCGAAAAACCCCGCCTCCGGATTGATCGCCCACAGCCGGCCGTCAGACCCGAGACGCAACCATGCGATGTCGTCACCAATCGTCCAGATCCTCCAGCCCTTTTGCGACGCGGGGGGAACGAGCATGGCCAGATTGGTCTTGCCACAAGCGCTCGGGAAGGCGGCGGCCACATAGTGGGTTTCCCCGGACGGCGACTCCACGCCGAGGATGAGCATGTGTTCGGCCAGCCAGTCTTCCTCGCGCGCCTGGACGCTGGCGATACGCAGGGCAAAGCATTTCTTCCCGAGGAGCGCATTTCCCCCGTAACCCGAGCCAACGCTCCAGATTGCCTTGTCTTGCGGGAAATGCGCAATGTAACGGCGCTCGGGACTCAGATCCCCCAGGGAATGGAGGCCCTTGACGAACTCGGAGCTGCTGCCCAGGGCACGCAACGCAACATCACCCATGCGGGTCATGATGCGCATGTTCGCAACCACGTAAGGGCTGTCAGTGATCTCGATGCCCACCTTGCTGAAAGGAGAACCTTCGGGTCCCATCAGATACGGGATGACGTACATCGTACGGCCCTGCATCGCTCCGTCGAACAGCGGACCGATCTTCTTCTTCGCATCGGCCGGAGACATCCAATTGTTGTTCGGTCCAGCATCATCCTGCTCATCGGAACAAATGAAGGTCAGATGCTCGGTGCGGGCAACGTCGCTGGGATCGCTGCGGTGCAGGTAGCAGCCCGGATACTTCTCACCATTCAGTTCCTTGAGCACGCCCGACGCAAGCATTTCCTGAATCAGCGTGTCATTCTCCGCCTGCGAGCCATCGATCCACTGGATGCGCGACGGTTTGGTGATTGCCGCGACTTCGTCCACCCATTTCTTCAATGCCGTATTCACGCCTTCGTCCGTCCTCTCTCGGTCAAGATGCCGCTACGCAACGGTTGCGGAGCTGACCAATGCCTTCGATCTTGCTGACGATTTCTTCACCTGGTTGGAGATACCGGCGCGGGCTCCTTGTCGAACCCACGCCGGCCGGCGTACCGGTGAAGATGAGGTCGCCGGGTTCCAGCGTAGAGCGGCGCGACAGGAATTCGATCAGCGCCGGCACCGGAAAGATCATATCGGAGGTGCGTCCATCCTGCATCGTCTCCCCATCCACGGCGCATGAGATCCCCAGATCACCGGGATTCGCCAGTGCATCGAGTGTCACAATCGCCGGGCCAAGGGGGCCGTAGGTATCGTAGGATTTTCCCATCGAGAACTGCGGCGGTGTCCCCGCGAACTGCGCTTTGCGATCGGAAATGTCCTGGCCAACGCAAAAGCCAGCGACATATTCGAGGGCCTGCCGCGCCGGAATCGCGCGGCCACGGCGGCCGATCACGACCACCAGTTCGACCTCCCAATCCACGTAACCCGAAGACAACTCGACATCGGCACGCGGCCCAACCAGGCAGTTCGGGAATTTGGTGAAGACCACCGGCGCGGAGGGAATCGGCAGACCCGCCTCCTCGGCGTGGTCCTTGTAGTTCATGCCGATCGCGTAAACCTTGGAGGGGCGTGGCGCAGGTGGGCACAGATCGGCTTCATCGCACTCCCCTTCCGCTCTGCCCGGCGCCAGCCCCGAGCTCCACTGTGCAAAGGCATCCCAGTCCGCGAGGACCTTCATCGGGTCGGACGCAAAGCGACCGCACGACAGCTCCTCGATGTCGGCATAGCCTCCGCCCAGGAGAAGACAGGCCCGTCCCTGACGGTTTGCCAGGCACACGCTCATGCACGCCCCTTCCCATTCGCCGGCGCTACAGGCCAGCGAAACCAATTTCTCGCTAACGAGCGCAACTAAACACGCGTCCGGAAGCCAGACAACCGCTCAGAGTTGAGAAATTCTTGCATTCGGATGAAGCGTCTTGATGCACCGCAGGCGATTTGCCGGAACCGCTGAGTCGTGCGCGTGCCCTCGCTACGCATCAGAATCCGTAGGCTTCCTTCAACGCCGGATCTTTCTCCGCCAGCATCCGCGCCAGATTCACCATGACCCGGCACTGTTTCCACGTTGCATCGTCCTGCATCTTGCCATCGATCATGTGTACGCCGCGGCCGTCGGGCATTGCCTCCATCACCTTCATGGCAAACCGCACTTCCTCAACGGGAGGGCTGAAGACTCTCTTGGCAATGGTGATCTGGCTCGGATGCAGCGACCAGGCACCCACACATCCCAGCAGGAAGGCGGCACGAAACTGATCTTCGCAGCCGAGCGCATCTCCGATATCACCAAACGGCCCGTAGAACGGCAACGCCCCGGTGGCAGCGCAGGCATCGACCATGCGGGCGATCGAGTAATGCCACGGATCCTGCTGGGCTGTCGGTCGGATGGCCTCCGGATTCTTCGGATCGGGATCGCTTCGCACGAGATAGGCTGGATGACCGCCGCCCACGCGTGTCGTCTTCATACGGCGTGAGGCGGCGAGATCCGCAGGTCCAAAGCTCACACCTTGCATGCGCGGGCTGGCAGCACAGATCTCTTCCACGTTGGCCACACCCAGGGCCGTCTCCAGAATGGCATGTACGAGAATCGGGCGCTGCAACTTGTGCCGCCCCTCCAGTTGCGCCAGGAGCCGGTCGACGTAGTGGATATCCCACGCTCCCTCGACCTTCGGCACCATGACGACTTCCAGCTTATCGCCGATCTCACCGACCAGACGGATCACGTCATCGAGAAACCATGGACTCTCCAGGCTGTTCACCCGGGTCCATAACGGAGTGCCGCCGAAATCGACCTCTCGACCGATCTTCACGAGACCTTCGCGCGCATCGATCTTTTTGTCGGCAGGAACGGCATCTTCGAGATTCCCGAGAAGAATATCCGCTTGCCGGGCCATGTCGGGGACCTTGGCGGCCATCTTCGGATTGCTCGGATCGAAGAAGTGGATCACGCGGGACGGTTTGACGGGAATCTCGGTGACCGGGTTCGGTGCGCCGAGAGCCAGGGGTTTGAAGAAGTCACGTGGGCTTCGCATGGCGGCTCCTCTATCATCCTCGGGGATGTTTCTGTTGAAGTCTTGCTCTCGAACAAACCACGGGTGGACGTGTCGAGCAACGAAAGTCCAACTGAGGAATTTTCAGCCTGCCATTAGGAGAGTTGCGCCAGATCGGTCTGTCCGCGCAATGGTCTGAAATCCCGGCGCTGGCTGCCGTTCTTCTCTACGGTTCCATGGCAGAGAGATCAGAGCCGAAGGGTCGCCTGGCTCCGCATGCGGTGGCGGAATTTCACACTCGACGTTCAACAACCACGAACCTCACGCCAGAGGCCCGGCCGCCTTCCTCCGAAACTGACGCGGCGGCTGCCACACATCGAGATTCGCTCAACGAGTTTCCGCCACCGTATGGACGATCTCTCCAATAATCTGGGTCAGCGTGGCTTCACCCGGGGTGTAGATTTTGGCTACACCGAGGCTTTTCAGCGCCGGGTGGTCGCTGTGCGGGATGATCCCGCCCAGAAATACCGGGACATCCCCCAGACCACGCTCCCGCAGAAGTTCGATCACTTTTGGAATCAGCGTCATGTGTGAACCGGAGTGGATGGATAGCCCGATTGCATCGACATCTTCCTGGAGCGCCGATTCGACGATCTGCTCTGGTGTGAGCCGGATGCCGTCGTAGATCACCTCGAGTCCGGCCTCTTTGGCACGCACTGCAATTTGTTCTGCTCCGTTGGAGTGTCCATCGAGTCCCGGCTTCCCCACCAGAAATCGGATGGGATGGCCAATCTTCTTTGCCGCCGACTGCGCCTTCTTGCGCACCACCGCCAGCGGTTCACCCTCTCCGGTAAACGTCGCACCCTGCAGTCCCGTTGGTGCGCGGTATTCACCAAACACCGCACGCAGCGCTCCTGCCCATTCCCCTGTGGTCACCCCAGCATGTGCTGCCTGGATCGACGGCGGCATGATGTTCGACCCGGCCTTTGCTGCATCAACCACCGCCTGCAGTGCACGCTCGACCTCGGCCTTATTGCGCGAAGCACGGAACTGCTGGAGCCTTTCGATCTGGCGGCGTTCTGCCTCGGGATCGACCACCAGAATACTTTCCGCACGATCATTCGATACCAGTGGCGATGGCTCGTGTTCGACAAACCGATTGATCCCAACAACTGTAAGATCGCCGCTCTCGATCCGGCGCTGGCGTTGCGCATGGCTCGCAACCAACGCCCGTTTCATCACATCGATCGCTTGCGCTGCATCACCGAGCGAGAGAATCCGATCGAGTTCCTCTTCGGCGCCATCCATCAGTTCCTTCACTTTATTCTCGATCACCACCGAGCCTTCGAAGATGTCACGATCGTACTCGAGCAGGTCCGTCTCGAAGGCCAGGACCTGTTGAATCCGCAAGGACCATTGCTGGTCCCACGGGCGCGGCAGTCCCAGAGCTTCGTTCCATGCCGGCAACTGAACGGATCGCGCCCGTGCCTCACGAGAAAGGGTCACTGCCAACATCTCGAGCACGATGCGTTGCACGTTGTTTTCGGGTTGTTGCGCCGTAAGGCCCAGAGAGTTCACCTGCACACCGTATCGGAAGCGCCGCTTGGCCGCATCATCGACGCCATACCGTTCCCGTGTGTAGCGATCCCACAGCCGGGTGAAGGCCTTCAGTTTGCACATTTCCTCGACGAATCGGATTCCCGCGTTCACAAAAAACGAGATGGCACCGATCACGTTCGGCATGGCGATGCCGGGGCGCTGGCGCACACGGTCGAGGATGGCAAACGAATTCGCCAGCGCGAAAGCGATTTCCTGAACAGGCGTCGCACCAGCTTCCTGCAGGTGGTAGCTACAGATGTTCACCGGGTTCCATTTAGGGATCCACTCCACCGTGTATTCGATCGTGTCCGCGGTGAGCTTCAACGAAGGCTCTGGAGGAAACGCATAGGTGCCACGCGCAAGAAACTCTTTGAGGATGTCATTCTGCGTCGTTCCACGCAGTTCGCGAGGATTCGCTCCCTGGCGTTCTGCCACAGCCACATACAATGCCAGCAGCCACGCCGCCGTGGCATTGATCGTCATCGAGGTGTTCATCCTGGCCAACGGGATCTGGTCGAAGAGTTGCGCCATGTCGTCAATATGGCAGATCGGCACACCGACCTTTCCCACTTCACCGGCCGCCATCTGATGATCGGAGTCGTACCCCGTCTGTGTGGGTAGATCGAAGGCGACGCTCAGACCCGTCTGCCCTTTCGCCAGATTCTTACGAAACAGTTCGTTTGCCGCACGCGGATTGGTGTGACCCGCGTACGTACGCATCAGCCAGGGTTCCTGCCTTTGTGCCATGGCCACGAGAATACCAACGCGGTCCCTTCGCAAGCAACACGGCTGTCGATCGCCTGCTTTTGCAGGAGGCGAGGCGCCATCCTTCTTCTCCAGCCCCGGCGTGATCCCCGGCTCCATCCCATCCAGGATGCCGATGCCCCGGGAAACCTCACGCCGTTCGTCCCCGACCGGCCTTGTCTGGAAAAAGGAAATCTGCGACTAGAGGGCGCTTCACGACAACATCGTTGGGGGTTGAATCCATATGATTCCGATCAAGAACGTCGTCGTTCTGGGTGCCAATGGCACCATGGGCGCCGGCAGCGGTGAAGTCTTTGCGGCCGGCGGCTGCGACGTCGTTTTTCTCGCGCGCAGTATCGATCGGGCCCATGAAGGCCTGGTTACGGCGCAAAACATGGCAAAATCGATCCGACTCGCCGACCGGATTTCTGTCGGTACCTACGAGCAGGACCTCGAGGATGCTGTCAGCAAAGCGGATTTGATCTTCGAAGCCCTGGCCGAAGACATCGAACTGAAAAAGACATTCTTCGCCCGTGTCGACAAATTTCGCCGTCCGGAATCCATCGTGGCCACGGTCTCCTCGGGATTATCGATTGCCGAGATGGCAGCCGGGCGCAGCGACAGCTTCCGGCGCAATTTTCTCGGTGTGCACTTCTTCAACCCACCCAGCGTAATCGTGGGAACCGAGGTCATCCCACATGCCGAGACCGACCCGAAGCGCCGCCGCGGCCTGCGGG
>CAZEWD010000073.1:0-5309 GCA_964515725.1 uncultured Binatia bacterium (SeqCode) | reverse complement strand
AAGCTCGTGACCGAAATGGTTCAGTTGCTGGAATCACGCTTCGGCCGGGTGGCAATCGTAGCCGACGACAAACCGGCTTTTGCCGGCAATCGCGTCGGTTTCAAGGTCCTCAATGAGGTCTGTATCCTCGCCGAAGCGCACGGCGTCGCCTTCATGGATTATCTGATCGGTCCCTACACGGGTCGAGCCATGTCTCCGTTGGCGACGATCGACCTGGTCGGATGGGATGTCCACAAGGCAATCGTGGACAACGTGCATGCACTCACCAGGGACGAAGCCCATGAGATGTTCAAGCTGCCACAGTACATGCAGGATTTGATCGCGCACGGCCATCTCGGCAACAAAACGCCACAACACGGTGGTTTCTTTCGCCGTGTCAAGGAAGGCAACCAGACGATTCACCTGGTGCTCGATCCGAAGACTGGCGCGTACAAAGACTCCCGAGACAACGGCACGCGGCGGCTGGATTTCGTTGAAAGCATCCGTAACCTCCACCGTGTCGGACGGTACCGGGAAGCCATGAGACTTTTCGTCAGTGCCGAGGGCCCGGAGGCGGATCTCGCCCGCCGTGTCATCTTCGGATACGTCAGCTACGGCCTGAATCGGGTTGGCGATCACGAGGTTGTGCGGAGTGCGCGTGACGTCGATCTGATCATGGGCTTTGGGTTCAATTGGGCACCACCGAGTGTCCTCGTCGATGTGGTCGGGCTGAAGGAAACGATCAAGCAACTCGAACGTTATGACCTCCCCGTTCCCAGGGTACTCACAGACGCACCAGCAGGATCAAAATTGTTCAACGAACCCCATGTGAATGTGGGGCGGTTTTTCGCAGCCTGATCTTTTCACGAACGTGCCGCACGATCCGATCGTGCATTGCGCCCGGAACCGGGCAGGTTTAACGTTTCTTCAAGACTCTCTCTCCAGGAGGCAACATGGCAACTCCGATCTATGTTCTCGGCGGATATCAGACTGATTTCGCGCGCAACTGGAAGAAGGAAAACAAGCACATCGTGGCTCTCATGCGGGAAGCCGTGCAAGGCGGCCTGGAGGCGACGGGTCTGGAAGCGACGGACATCGAGGTGGGACACGTCGGTAATTTCGCCGCAGAGCTTTACGCGATGCAGGGACACCTCGGCGCCTTTCTCGTCGACACCGACCCTGCTCTGTCCGGTCTGCCCACGGCACGGCATGAAGCGGCGTGTGCCTCGGGTAGTATCGCCATCCTCGCAGCTTCGGCTGAGATCGAAGCAGGCCGCTACGATCTGGCAATGGTGGTCGGGGTCGAACAGATGAAGACCGTCGATCCCGGCAAAGGCGGAGATTTTCTCGGAACAGCGGCGTGGTACGAACGGGAAGCCAAAGGCATCGAATTCCCGTTTCCGAAGCTCTTCGGCCGTCTCGGCGACGAATATGACAAGCGGTTCGGACTGAAGGACGAGCACCTCGCCCACATCTCTGCGATCAATTACTCGAACGCCAAACGGAATCCCCTGGCCCAGACACGTAGCTGGTACATGACCGAGGATCACGCTCGTTCAACCGACAAGTTCAACTCCATCATCGGCGGACGTATCAAGATCTCCGACTGCTCACAGGTTACGGATGGTGCCGCCAGCCTCTTCCTCGCCTCGGAGAAGGCGGCAGCATCATACGCCAAGAAGCGTGGGATCCGACTCGAAAGTCTCCCGAAGCTTCTCGGCTGGGGCCACAAGACCGCACCGATCGAATTCGACACCAAGGTGGCCGAAAGCAAAGACAACCCCTACGTCCTGCCGCACACTCGCCAGGCGATTCTCGATGCCTTCCGCCGTGCCGGGGTGGCCGATGTCAGCGGGGTGCAGGCAATCGAAACACACGACTGCTTCACCACCTCGGAATATATGGCAATCGATCACTTCGGTCTGACCAAGCCGGGCGAGTCCTGGAAGGCTGTCGAAGACGGCACGATCGAGATGGGTGGTAAATGCCCGATCAATCCGAGCGGCGGTCTCATCGGCGCTGGTCATCCAGTCGGTGCCACCGGTACGCGACAGGTACTCGATGCCTACCGCCAGGTGACCGGCCAGTGCGGAGACTACCAGGTCGAAAATGCCAAACGAGTCGCCACACTGAACATCGGCGGCAGCGGCACAACGAGCGTTGCGTTCGTCGTCGGCTACTGAGTCAGCACACACGAGAGGTCAGCCAGAGCGTGTCTCTCTGGCTGACCTCTCATCATGTCGCCACCAGGTTGCCATCGCACTGTGCAGGTGGCTGGCGGTAAACGAGTAAGGGCGTGGAGAAGACGATGCTTTCCGGAACCGGGCTGCTGCCTCGGCGATGGTTCCGCAAAATGGTCTTCCTCCACCACTTGAGGTGGGTTCTCCTGTCGGTCTCCCTGTTCGGTTCGGCTGTCCAGGCGGATGTCGGCAGTGTAGGACCCGTGCGGCCCAGCGGTCGCCCCCTTTCCGAAAGCCGCAGCGTTCGTACGGGAAGCGGCCCTGTCAGTGAGCCAGGCCGCTCGGTCGGAACCTCGGGTGCAGGACCACTCAGCGGCAGCAGCGTACGCAGCTCGACCAGCGGCCCTCTCAGCGGTGGCCCTGTTTCGGATTCCAGTGCCGGTGCCGTGCGCGATATGCCTCCGCCACGGATCTTTCCTCTTATCCCACCCCCGATCGCCGAAACACCCGAGGAAAACATCCTGATCGCTCCACCCGGAAGTCTTCTCGAACTACAAGAGAGCCTGCGGCAGATCCGACCTCTCGAAGAAGAGGAGGAAGGTTCGAAGGAACTCGGAGCCAGCGAATCCGAACATCCTCACGAAACTGAAGAGAGCAGCCCCGAAGCCAACGAGTATGGTCCTGACAATTCGCTATCGGAACCCGTCGAAGAGAACGAACGGGATCATTCTGCCGAAGCCGCACCAGTTCCGTCAAATCGTGACAACGAAGGCGATTCCAAGACCAACGTTCCTGACACGCCCATGCCTGGGGAATTCGACATACCGTAGTTCTACACCTTCCCCACTCAGGTCGCACTCCTGCCATTCACCCCACGCCACCGAGACACCCCAGTAAGCGGAGCTGTTTCGGTGTCAGAAACCATCGAAGTTCACCCCGAGCCGCAGCACCGAGCGACGCCAGTTGGAAGGCTGCAACACCTCCCTTTTTGAAGGGCATTGAAATCAATGGAGCCGATCCCGTCTGGATCTGCGACGCCGTATACCCAAGGAGAGGCTCGTGTCCGACCAACATCAGATCACCCCGATGCCGGTACCGCGCGAGCGATCCCAGAATTTCGGCAGGACTCCCCCCTGGCGCCAACGCACCGAGCTCCTCCAGTGCGGCGCTGCAGCGTAGGCCGGCCCCGAGAATTTCAGCCGTCTGCCGGGCGCGTTCGAGAGGGCTGGTCAGGATGATGGCTGGTTTTACACCGATGAACCGAAGTCCGCGCGCGATCCGCGCCATCCGGCGCCGTCCCTGTAATGTCAGAGTCCGATCGGCATCGCTCATTCCCGGAGGCGCATCGCCTGCGATGCCGTGCCGCACGAGGTAGATCCTCGAGTTCATGCTTTTCCGTCCATCTCGACCGATGTCGATTTGCTCCTCGGCACCGGGCCCATGCCACCATGCGCCATACGTTTCAGCCGGCGCAGCACGGCTGCATCGAGTTTCACATTCTTCTGCCGCAATTCGGGCAGAATCCTCTCCTCAAATCGTACACGCACTTTTTTTGCTCTCGCCAGGGACCGTCTCGCCAACGCTTCGATTCCCGGTCGTGCGGTGGGAATTGCCATCACATCCAGACTCTCGGCATATTGCCGGGCCATATCTGCAGCGATGATTTCATCCCGGTAACGGCCCAGAACGCTCTGGACCTTCGCCATGCACCGCTCCAGCCGGTATCCTTTCTTTCCGGTGAGGTGGGACAGGGACTCCAGCAGATAACGCACCCGCTTGGCACGGATCCGGATCTCGTGCATCTCCTCTGGTCCGGTAGTCGAATGGTCCGCTCGGACGCTCTTATGGAACTTGTGCAGGAGCTTCTTGAGGGATGCACGCCCCGCTTCGACAAAAAGCTGGGATGCACGGGGACCGGCTACCTGCCTCCGTGTCGCTTCATTCGAAAATTTCTCGATCGACAGGAGAAGTCCCAGGTAACGCTCCAACTCCAGAGTCTGGCGTAGTTCGGCCACACTCGCCTGTTTCCGTAACCGCAGTGCTTCGAGATATCCATTCAGTGCCGCACGTTGCCACGCCGGAATTGCGATAGAGTCACGTTCGAGACGCTCCAACTGTACGTCGAGATCCCGCACGCCTCCGAGGGCTTGCCCCAACCAGCGGAGTTCGCCGGTGAACCGGCGCTGCTGCCGGCTCGAAAACGCTTCGGGAAATGCGCGGAGGATGGAACGCATTCGACGCACCGCAACACGCATCTGGTGCACGGCTTCCGGGTCCTCACCTTTACGCGCTGCAGGATCGAACAGCCGTAACTGTTTCAAGTGATCAGAGAAAAGCTTTCGCACGGCACAAACGACCGTATCCCCGGTCGCGATGGGTGCCACCGTGACATCGAGCACAGACGGTCCGTACAGCATCCGCATGCCGCGCTCGAATTTGGTAACGGGCGACGGCTCGAGGCTGAACTTTTGTACCAGCAGCTCCGAAAGAAGAGAAACATCGGATACTCTGCCGTTTTGCTTTTCGATCTCCACCTCACAGTAGACGATTCGTTCCTTCCCTCTGTCAGGACCCGCCAGCCGAACGCGGTCCAGATCCAACTCTGCGACGGCCCCGTCGCGGTCCGCCGCACCCACTCTTTCCACATGCAAGCGCTGGCGCCGGATGTCGGAGGTCAGGATGGGGCGGAGACTTCGTCCAGCAAGGATGGCAGACAGATAGTCACGCAGAACTCCGGTAGGTAGCACCAGTGGCGCCGCGGGGCGGCCCGGCAATGGCACAGTTACCTCGGCCCGACGGTGGAGGCCGTTGCTTACCCGGTTCTGCCACTTCGCCGTCAATTCCCAGTGGCCTCGCTCACGGCGCGTCCGGAGCGCACCGCCATGACGAGTCAGCGCCAGGTCGTCCGTATCCCAATAGACAGAGAAGAGCCGCACGGTATCCCGCGGAACGATTCGATACGGGCCAATCTCTCTCAGCCGCGCCAGGGACACCATCCGAGAGGGGTCCGGTAGCGCCAACTTGGCTTCGACCTCGGCCGGGACACCGTTCGGATTCGGACCGGTCTCAATTTTCTTGCGAGTCTTCATCCGACAAAGCCGGCTCGTTGCTGCCCGGTATCTCCTCAGCTCCTGCCTCAATGGGTTTTTG
>CAZEWD010000072.1:10201-12297 GCA_964515725.1 uncultured Binatia bacterium (SeqCode) | reverse complement strand
CCGTTACCGGTCTGAGTGGGAGTGGACCCGCTTACGTCTACCTGTTTGCCGAAGGCCTGATCGCAGGAGGTGTGGCTGCGGGTTTGACCGCTTCGCTTGCTGCCGAACTCGCCTACCAGACCATCGCCGGTGCCGCTGCGATGCTGCAGGAAACCGGTGAAATGCCCGAGACCTTGCGTGCTCAGGTGACTTCACCCGGTGGCACTACCTTCGCGGGTCTCGGGGAACTCAACCGCCGTGGCTTCAAGGATCTGATCATCGCTGCGGTCATCGCCGCGACGCGCCGATCGCAGGAACTGGGAAGGCAATAGAAACGGGCGGATATCCGTCATCGAGTCAGTCGCACCTTGCGCCGGCTTCCCTTCTCCAACCTGCGTTATCGAAAAAGAAAGTGAGCGCTCAGGCAGCGAGCCAGGCGATCAATTGCCCGATCAGCCAGGTTGCCAGCATCCCAAGGACCCAGTTCATCAGCAAGATAAGCAATACCTGCACGTTCACTTTTTCTTTCGTCGTACCTGTCCTCTCGGACCGCGGACCGAGGATCGCTGTATGTCGAGGATGTCCATACGCCGCCGCATGAAGTTGAGTTCTTCCCGATGCCGGATCGCCAGCAGACGCAATTTCTTCGAACCGTCAGGAGTGAGTGCAACGATGACTTCACGCCGGTTTTCGGGGTTTTGCATCCGCTGGACGAGCCCCAATGCTTCCGCACGGTTGACGAGGCCAACGATGCTGTGGTGGCGGAGCTGCATGTATTCCGCGAGTTGCCCGACAGTGGTGTGACCCTTCTCATTGAATCCGGCTACGCCTAACAGGAGCTGGTGGTGCTGGGGTGTCAGCCCGACCTCGCGCGCGGCTTCTTCGCTGGCTCGCAGAAGTTTACGCAGGGCGTAGCGAAAACGCGCCAGAAAGTGGAGTTCCGCGGGCGACGGTATCGACACGGCGGCAGTCTGTACCCCGTCTGCCGTCATGCGTCCAGAGAAGCGGGCGAGTCGGTCTAGCCGTCTGCGAGATGGAGGACCAGACCCGGCGAAATCGTCCAGGGCGCGCTCGGATCGCATCGGGAGTCCTGTTGGCCCAGGCCAGGCCGGTTACGGAGAGATCTTGCAGGAAACGAATCCGTCTAACGACCGGGCGCGGTCAACTCGACGCGTGGCCGGTAATTCGGACTGCGCATGAGGTAGAAGAGTCCACCGCTCAGCGTCGGCGCTTCAGCTACCCAGAATCCGAGGGCAGCGGAGAGGATCGACTGTTCCATGCCGATGTGCCGTGCGAGCAAAAGTGCCTGCACGATTTCCCGTACCCCCTCACCAGCGATGGTGAAGGGACTCATCACGGTGGCAAAAATCTGAATGGTCGAGGCAAGCAATACTTGCCACAAGTCGGCGTGTGCAGCGCCGACTGCGAGAGCAGTGAAGAAATAGGTGATGGCGGTGAAGAAGTGGACTCCGAAACTGAGGACTCCTGCGAATACGAGGAGGGCTTTCTGGTCGCCGTAGGCTGTAGCCGCGGATTGAATCCTTGCCAGGAAGCCAGCAATGCGTCCGGATCGCCCGACCGGCAACCGGTCCAGAACAGCGGGCACCAGCGATGGATGCAGCATGACGAGAAAGAACGACACAACAATCGATACGGCGATGGGGACGGTGATCGCGGTGATCGTTCCAGCTTGTTTGCCAAGAATCGAAAAGCCGAAAGGTAACGTGATCAAGAAGCACAGGAAAATCCCCACGATCCCCATGCCTTTTTCGATTACGGTGGCGGCGGCAGCTTCCACGGTGCGGCCGGAAAAACGGGCGGCGTCATAGAGCTTGTAGCCGTCCAGCCCCACGGTAGATGGCAGGAATGTCCCAAGAAAACGTCCGATCAGGAAAGTCGTGGCGATATGGACAAAGGGGAACTTCAAGCCCTGGCCCCGTAGTAAGAGGTGCCAGCGTAGCATCGAGCAGAACATCCCGGTGATACGAATCAGGAAGGCGATTGCTGAGAAGAAGAGGAACTCTCGCACCTCGATGTTCGGGAGGTAACTGCGAATGGCCTCCAGGGCGACGACTTTCTCGTTGCCGTCGGTTTGCACCGGATGCGTGAGCAACAGG
>CAZEWD010000072.1:0-10191 GCA_964515725.1 uncultured Binatia bacterium (SeqCode) | reverse complement strand
CGATGCGCACGAGTTGGTCGGCGAGGGGCGGCAGAGCTTGGCCGCTGGCGAGGCGATGCGCCGCCATAGGGGTCGAGGAGCCGCCGTCATTCCTCAGCGTTTCTTGTGTAACTCGCGTTCGAGCTGGCGAACGCGGAACTCCATCTTTTTCAACCGTTCTTCCTGCCCGTCGACCTGCGGTGCGGCAGCCGGCGCCGGCGCTGTCACGACGGGAGCCGTCCCGGGCATGGGCGCAACGACTGGCGATGGTGCACTTTCCAATTCCTTGACCCGCCTCTCCAGTTGTTGGATCCGTAGCTGATCTGCGGTCGAATCAGGTCGGCCTGGTTCGATGACCTGGATGTCGTGTGCATCACGGACGGTGATTTCGAGCTGACCTCGAAATTCGCGCACGATACCACCCACGCGAATCTGCTTCCCGTTGTAGTACTGCTCGGCGTGTTGGGGGAAATTGGTAAGTAGACCCTCGATGATCGAGACCACGAGTTGCTCTGGCGGTTCCCCGATGAAGAGTTGAACGATATTGCCATCGCGACGAGTATCATTCACACGTCCTTCGACCGCCACCGCTTCCCCGATATAGAGGCGTGCAACGCTGACGTCGACGGTGGTGGCACCACATGGGAGCGCCTGGGCCAGCAACGATCCCAGCAACAGCCAGATAGGAAGAGCCCTTGTCGATATGATTCGGCTTCGCATTCTCTGCACGATTTGAAACCCGGTCTCCTGGCTGTTTCCGCGGCTACGACGATCAATTTCCCTCGTACGATCTCAGTGATCCCTCGCCTCAACAGCTCGAGTCCCCGGTCGTTGCCGGAACAGACTGACCCGTGAGCCGCCACTGTTTGCTGTCTCTCAGCCGCTGTCCGCCGCCTATAGCGCGTCTGTACGCTCTTGTCCCCCCCCTCAATGGGTCAGTGGGTAGCTCCGGTCACGGAGTCGAACCGCATCTTTCGGAGTTCAATTGCCAGCCTGAAATGAAGGTGATAGCCTTGCCCGGTTACCAGCCTCTTGCAGCGGAAAGTTGAATCGGACGCAAGCGTGCGGTGGGCGGAAAGGAGCACTGACCATGGCCGGTGGGAAGACCTTCAAGAGGGACCAGAAACGCCGCAAGGAAATGGCACGCAAGCTCAAACAGGAAGAGAAACTGCGCAAAAAGCTGCAACGCAAGGAAGAAGGAAAAAAAGAGGACGATCAGACGGGAGACGAACTGGCTGGCTGACGCCAGCGTTCCACGGGACGGATACGAGCCGGTGCGCCCGTTTCGCGAGGCGCACCGGTTTTTTTTTGCAAAGGGCAGGCACCGCCAACTTTTTGTGGAGATCTCCAACAGGGTCCTGCTCGCGCGGCGTGAGGTCTGTCAACTTCCTGTCGCCCCGCTTGAAGCGACTCTGGCGCGGACAGCCTCTACTGTGAGATCCTTGAATCGATCCCGTTTCCTCTGATCCTCTTTCCGGATAGCGCCCGCGAACGAACGGTTGCTCCGTTGCGAGACATCGAAGCCGGTCTTTATGGGGTTCACCGTGCGGCGCTGGCTGGGATGTAGTGGTAGCCCAGATCAACCACGCCGATTTTGACACACATGTTGGACGGATCGCCCGGGACGCAGCCGATCGGGCAGCAGCCGACACCGGTGCAATCCAGCTTACCATCGATTTGAGTGGTACGATCCGCAAGTTCATGTACGAGATCGCTGTCGGTGTAGGGATCTCCCGCGTCCATGGCGGGGCTGCCGCCGTTGCAGTTCTCGTCGGTGCCCGGCAAGCGAAAGCCCGTGTCCGTCCCCGGCCGCACGAATTCTGGGTCGACATTGAGGTCGTGTGCGCCACGTGGCGTATCAGTCCCGTACCCATTTCTGTTCAGGTTGTAATCGGCATCGTACCCTGTCGTGGAAGCGTGGATGGAGATTCCGAACGGCAGGTTTTGATCGAGGATATTGTTGCGCAAAAAGATGGTGTCCGACGGCAGCGTGCTGTCGCCGATACTGATGCCAACCTGCTTGCTGTCATAGATGGTGTTGTTGATGATCCGCAGCTCAATTGCCCCGACGGCTGCGATCCCCGACCGCCTGTGGTTGTAAATCAGGTTGTTGAAAAGAGAAGTATTGACCGATCGTAAGATGCGGATGCCATCGCCCGCGCTCTGGCGCACCAGGCAGTTGCGGATCGTGATATTGACTGTGTCGCGTAACTCGATTCCGGCAACGCTACCTCCCACTATGGTGAAACCGTCCAGGGTGAGGTCAGCTACTCCTTCGAGTCCGACGGCCACGGCCCCCGCACGAGCGTTGAGGACCACCGCACCAGCGCCCGTGCCGGTGACCGCTCCCGTGGCGTCTGCGAGGACGGTGATCGGACCGGGCAGGTCCGCTGCGTCGAGGACCAGCGGGCCATAGGAGCCGGGAGGGACGGCGATGACCGAACCCGGCCGGGCCTGGCGGATGGCATTTGCAATATCGCCGCTGATCGGTACGGGAATGAAGGTAGGTGTGGCCGTGGGAGGAGGCGGCTCAGGGGGTATCGTCGCCGTGGGCGACGGCGTTTGCGTCGGCGGGATGTGGCTTTCGCCATCGCTGCCACAAGCAGCCAGGAAGAGAAGGAAGGCGCATACGGGCAAGATCGGAAGGTGTAGTTTTGGCGTCATGGAACTCCCGCTCGATCTGAAAATTCCTCAGGGGTATCGCACTCCGGGGCCTGTATGTCCATCGGAAAGCCGCAATTCAGAGCCCTCCGTTCCCGTCGTTTCCGGCTGCTTGCCCGTCCCAGCGGACCCCGTTATGTCCGCACGATGCGGTGGTCTCTTCTGTGGAGCGATCTGCGTGAATTGCCGGCTTTTGTACGACTCCGCCGGGTCCTGCGCCGAGTTGCGCCAGATAGGCGACAAACCCTCGGAACGGTGTTGCGTGATCGTGCAGAACAGTTCCCGCAACGGACTTTTCTGCGATTCGAGGATGATCATCTCACCTTTGCCGAGTTCAATACCTTCGCAAATGCGTTCGCAGGTGTATTGAATCTGGCTGGCATCGGTGTCGGCGAGGTGGTGGCTCTGCGGATGCAGAGCAGTCCGCTACGACTTGCCGCACAGGGTGCGGTGGCCAAGACCGGTGTGGTCGGCCTGCTTCTCGATCCGTCTTTGCGGGGGGAAAAGCTGGCCCAGACGTTACGTGCATCGCGGGCCCGTCATGTCTTTACCGACGCAGCTTCGCTTCCAGAGATTCTCGAGGTGCCCGATGCGGTGACCTACACGATCTGGGCGCAGGGGGACCCGGCCACCCTGCCGCCGCACGTCGAGCCTTTGGAGAGCGCCCTCGCTGCGGCGATACGGAGTGAGCCGGACCTGCCCGATCTGCGCGGTCGCCACGCTTTCCTGATCTTGTGTCGCGCCACACGCACCGGAACATTGCCATTCCAGATCGTGCGGCACTCCGACTTTCTGGCGTTGGGGTTCGTTCTGTCCTCACTGTTCGGAGTCGGCATGGAGGATACGATCTACGCACCGCCCCCTCCTGGTCAGGAGTACAATGACTTCGCCGGATTTGCTGCTGCGGCGCAGATCGGTGCCTGTTTCGCTTCGCGGCGCCGGTTTGTGGTGAACGAGTTTCTCTCGGATGTACAGAGACACCGCGCCACCGTGTTCCTTTACAGTGCTGAACAGTGCAAAGAGCTCCTTCGGTTGCCCGCCTCGCCGCAGGATCGCGATCATTTGTTGCGCCTTGCGCTGGGTGGGGGGTTGGGAATGAAAGACTGGGAGGCGTTTCAGAGCCGGTTCGGCGTGCCGGAACTGCGAGATTGGTATGTTACCGCCCGGGGTGAAGTGGTGTTGACCAACCGGGCGGGACGGGCTGGCTCCGTCGGGCGGGCGCAGCCGTTTCGACATGATCAGGTCCGCCTGGCTCGTTTGGATCGGGAGACAGAAAAACTCCAATACGATGCCGGCGGGCGGTTGGTCGAGTGCGATACGGATGAACCAGGAGAGTTGCTGGTGCGGTGTCGTGACCCGCGAGGCGATGTGCCCACTACGACGATCATTCGCGATGCCTTCCGTAAGGGGGATGCCTACCTGCGCACCGGTGATATCCTGCAGCGCGACGCTGATTCCTATTTCTTTGTCGTCGAATCGGCCCGGCGGGAAAAGCCAGATCGTTCCCAACCTTGATGTGGACCTTCGCCACTGTCACGCTGGCAGGGAGGAGAGATCAGGTGCCAGGAGCCATACCGATTGCCATCGAGCCTGGCTGAACAGAGGAGGTCCTATGAATCATTGGTTGAGTGCCGGTCTTTTGTCTGTCGCGATCCTGCTGGGGAGCGCCACAATCAGTTTTTCGCAGGATGCGGCTGCTCCGGCCGGTCAACCCGGTGCGCCGGTGGAAGTGAAGGACGGCGCGAGCGCTGCCGCTGGCTGTATGCCTGGTGGAGGCTGCTGTGGTTCTCCGGCTTGTGCGACACCGCCGGCACAGCAGGACCAGGAAAAATCTGGTCATCAGGACGCTGTTGTGGAGGGTGGTTGTCCATGCGCCCGTGCCAAGCAACAGAAGGCCATGTAGATCCTCGGTCCCCGGGACCGCGGAGAGGTCGTCCCGGGGCGTTTGTCTGGCCGCAGCCTGGGCGTGATGCTCTGGTTTCAGGTTGCCCCACCGGGTTTCCCGGTGGGGCAAGTCCTGTCGGGAGCGTGATGTCTCCCCTGTATCAGTCGGCGTTTTCCGGTGGCACGGGTGCCGTGCAGGGCTGGTCGTTGCAGATCGTGCCGTCGATCCTTCCAGCGGGATGCCAGAACTGATCTTTCAATGCGCGGACTTCGGGGATGTTCGGGGTGTCGTCGTGTGGGTCGTGTCCTTCACGCGGCGGCACATTTCCGACCGGCGATGCGGGTGAACCCGTGTCCCAGAGATAATACGCCGAGCCCGTGTGAGGGAAGTCCTTCAGTGGTGTGAGCAGCCATGCCGGATCGCTCTCCGCAACCCGGCCAGGGAGAGACACGGGGATGTGTGCCGCGGCGCCGACGGTAGCGGCTTCCACGCGCAAACTGTACTCGCTCACCTGGTGATCTCCAACGGCCCCCAATAGCAGGACCTGGTGCTCGGGCGTGTTCGGCAACGGGTCCGTCGTTGCATGATTGGCGTAGCCATTCCCTTCGCCACGGTCCCACAGCATCTGTGCCAGGCTAAAGCCGATCACCCGATCGAGACGTTTGGGATACGAAGGTTTGGCAACTACATCGAGGTACTCGTCGAAGTCGACGCTGCGATCGAGCAGCGTGGAATAGTTCATTCCTGCTTCGGCAAGCACGGCACGGGTAAAGTCCTGTGCGATGGCGATCAGTGAGAGTCCCTGGATCGCTCCCTGGCTGTTCCCGTCATAGTAGAGTTCATCGATTTTCAGAGCGGACTGCCCGTGGAAACGGAATGCCTCGTGTGCACTGAACCCTTCCGGATGTTTCATCAATCGACCGAGGAACAGGAAAGCAAGGTATCCCTGCTGCAGGCGATCGGCGATCTGGGGAAAACGCGAGAGATCGGCCAGAGCGCTGATCGCCGTGTTCACGTCATCCTCCGCCATGCCATACCAGTCGGTGGCGCAGTACGCGATGTTGTAGTCGGCCCCCATGCGACGTGTGAGACTGCCATTCACTTCGCCGCGCGAACCGAGGAGTCCATGCCCATACAACGACATGCGCGCCGGACTTGTCTCGGACGCCGGCGGCAGGTTGCAGATGTACCCCGCCGTGAAGACTCCCGGCTGGCGAAGTGGTTTGCCGTTCGCATCGAGCTTCAAGCGCCCGTGAGGTCGACCGTCCAGGGTCAGGAACAAAGGCAATTCGAAGGAACCCGAGATTCTGCGGCGCACCTCGCCATTGGGGTTCTCCAGGACGGAGTCGACTGTGAAGCGCGGCGCTGCGTCTCCGAGTTCAGCAAACGCCTCGTCGCGCATGGAAATCATACGTCCCGTGAGGCAGTGTGTGCTGGCGACCGTGAAATCCCACGCCAGTTGCAGATCGGCGCGGCGTACCCCGGTGCGACCCAGATCGGCAAAAATACGTTCCATCTCGGCCCGGCGCTGCTCGAAGGTTTCGTCCGTTGTGATCACCGAGTCTCGATAGGCGGCAAATGCGGGTGTCGCGCTGAGCTTGTTTGAGGAGGAATCGACGAGATTGCGGAACCCCACCACGATACGATGGCCGTCCGGAAAATTCCTGGCGGGTCGAACGAACAACACGGGAAGGTCCGCTTCGTCTGCAAGCGAGTCGATCTCGGCCCAGAATGGATGACGTTGGCCTGTCGTTGCGTCGAAGAGAACGATCGGCGAGTCCGCATCCAGGGACCGTTGCGGGTTTACGAGTCCTGGAAGCTGAGATTTCTGAATGTCGAGTCCCGGTAGTTGCACGATCAGGGCGGAACCCGGGCTCCATCCGTCGGCCCGGTTCTGATCCGTCACGTCAATGGCTTTGCCTTTTTCGTTTACGGGTACCGATTCGGGAGAGAGCGCCACCCGGCGGCCGGTCGGCGTCGAATGGTCTGCTACCGTGAAGTGATCGTTGGGTAGGGGGAGAAGACACCGCGTGCCAATCGGATCACACCGCTGTTGCGTGGTCGGGTCGACGCCCAGGCTGGCAAGATCCACTGGCTCTGGTTGTTCGACGACTGCTTCACGGGACTCCCCGCCGCAGGCGGATAAAAAGACCGTCGTGGTCAGGACGCAAAGGGCAACGAACACTTTCCGCATGCCATGCCAGTATCACGGCGAGGGCGAATTGGGCTAGAGGCGCCCCGGCCCCGGCCATACACGTTGGACGGGGCCCCGGAAGGGGATCTTTCTTGCCGTACCGCGCTTTGCTGGCGTCCTGACCCCTGTGCCCGGTGCCGGACCGTGCGCGCGACGTTCCTGCCAGGGTTGAACATCCTGTCCTCATCGCATAACAACCGAGGAGCCTCATGTTCCTCGATCTTTTCTACGGTCTGCGCAACGAAGGTGTTCCGGTTGGCATTCAGGAGTGGATGACCTTTCTGCGGGCACTCGAAGAGGGACTGCATGGAACAAGCCTGTTGCGGTTCTACCACCTTGGCAAGGCGTGTCTGATCAAGAGCGAGACGTATTTCGACGCGTATGATCGTGTCTTCGCGCGTGTTTTCAAAGGTGTGGAAGGAACGCTGGGAGACGATGTGACCGAGAAGGTCATGGAGTGGCTGCGCGACCCGAAGAATTTCCCCAATCTTTCGCCCGAAGATCTCGCCCTGCTCGAGCGCCTCAACCACGACGAACTGATGCAGAAGTTCCTCGAAACGCTCGCAAAACAGACCGAGCGGCACGATGGTGGAGATAAATGGGTCGGCACCGGGGGGAAGTCGCCCTACGGTCACGGCGGCCAGCACCCGACAGGTATTCGCGTTGGCGGACCGGCCAAGAGCCGTTCCGCGATGAAGGTGGCCGAAGAGCGGCGCTACCAGGAATACCGCACTGACGTCACACTCGATCTGCGGCAGATGCGAATCGCCCTGCGAAGGATGCGCCAGTTGCCACGGCACGGCGAAGCCACGGAACTCGATCTCGACGAGACGATCGATGAAACATGCCGGAATGCGGGAGAGATCGAGATGGTGTTCCGGGCGCCGCGTCGCAACGAAGTGCGTCTATTGTTGCTCATGGACGTCGGTGGGACCATGGATCCCTACTACGAGCCTGTGAGCCAGTTGTTGACCGCCCTACACGAAGAACGCGGCCTGCGCGCCTTCGAACCCTACTACTTCCACAATTGCATCTACGATCATGTCTTCAACAAGGCGCGGATGTTCCGCAGCGATGCTGTGCCCACCGGCGACCTTTTGCGCCGCCTCGACAGCCGATGGAAAGTCGTCATCGTGGGCGATGGCGCGATGCATCCGGCCGAGTTGATGGAAGCCTATGGCAATATCGATCCACGCCGTGTTTCCCGCACTCCGGGGATCGTCTGGTTGCAGCGCATTGCCCAGCACTTTGATCGTAGTGTCTGGGTGAATCCGGAGAAGCCCGCCTATTGGGATGCGGATACCTGCCGGGTGATCCGCCGCATCTATCCCATGTACCACCTGAGCATCGACGGCCTGTCGCAGGCCGTGCAGGCGCTGGTGGGCGCACGCAACTGAAACGGACGTTCTCAGATCGTGCCGTCTGCGTTGCCAGGCGTTCGGGGCGCCAGATTCACGGCGTGTGGCGGAGAAGTTCCATCGTGCGTGTGCCCCAGCCAAGCCTGATCGGATCGATTACCGCCCACTGGATCTGCTTCACGAGCCCCATTTCGGGAGCGAACCATTCGATCACCTCCGAATCGAGGGTGGCACCAGCGTCGGGATGGCCAGGTCGCAGGGTACCGGTCGCCTTGGTTTTGACACGCACGCAATTGGTGAAGTTGCCGGCCGGTACGCTGACGGAGTCGTCCACGACCTCGACCCGCCGAACACCCGTGACTTCGAATTCCAGGTCTCCGACGCGGTGTGGCTGCTGGATCGTGCAGGTGTTGCCCTGCTTCAAAGGGAAGGGCAGGACGCAGGAAGGGGGATCGATCATCTGCACGGGTGCTCCCTCACTTGCCTGCCGTGCTACTTCCTGGATCCCCTTCGCATCTTCGATGAGATAGGAGGTCCAGGTCAGGTCAGCGAGCCGGCTGGTACGTGGCACCGCCTGGATGTGATCCAGTTCCCGGCGTGGAAGCATCTCGATGCGCAAAGTCTGTCCGGCCAGAAAGACTTCCGGACGCTCGGCAGACTGCACCTTTCCCCACAGGCGGTATTCCCACTGACGTCCCTCGTCGAGCGGATAGTAGCTTCGGTCCGAGCGGTTGCAGCCCGATGACACCGACAACAAGAGGATCGACGCGAGGATACGCCTGAGCCAAGGCATCGGCTGCCCATACCACTGCGTGTTTCACACTGCCAACCCCGGCCTTTCCCCGCCAACGTCCGCCTCGATGAGAATCAGCTCTGATCGGATCGGCGGGGAAGTGGTTTTGGCGGTATCCCGAGGCGATATCATTGTGTTCGGGTTGCCTTGTTACCGGCTGTGGTGTCTAGATTCACCATGGCCGTCGATGAATTCGATTTCGCGCAGTTTCTGTCGCTTCTGGAGCAGCGCGCACCACGGCCTTTGTCGATTGCCGACATGGTACGCATGCTCGATATCGAGAGATATGACCGGCGGGAGATCAAGGCCGCTCTGGAACGGGCGGTCGCCGAACAGCGTCTGCGCCGAGTCGGCAAGACGCGCTACCAGTGGGTGCGTGAACCGGATGCGAGCGTACGGAGAAGGCAGGCTTCTGGCGTTGTCCGCACACGAGGCTCGGATCGCCGCGCCACTTCCGTGCGCGTCGAGGGACGCTACCAGCGTGTGCATGCTGGGTACGGCTTCGTAGATGTCTGCGGGCGCGCGGCGGAACGATACCCGCGCAGCATCCAGATCCCGACCGGGGCCGAGGGCGGAGCTTTGCACGGCGATCAGGTGGAAGTGGAAATCGTTCGCCGGGAACGGCGTCAGCGACATGTGGTTGGACGAGTGGTCCGTGTGATCACTGCGGTACACCAGACTGTCGTTGGCAGGTTGGAACGGACTCGCCTGGGATGGTGTGTTTTGCCGGAACTCGAACTGCTGCCTGGCGTCGATCTGGTGGGCCCCCCGTTTCCGGTGCGCGAACAGGAAGGCCTCGTGGCGCGCGTCCGTATCACACGGCCTGCTACCGAGAGGCTGTCACCCGGCGGCATCCTGGAGGAGGTGCTGGGTGCGGCAGATGATCCGGAGGTGCAGTTTCTCATCATCGCTGCGGAGCATGGGTTGCGTGTTGCATTTCCTGCTGATGCGGCGTTGGAGGCGAGTCAGCTCCCAGAACATCCTGATCCGCAGGATCTCGTAAACCGGGAAGATCTGCGCCAACTGCCATTTGTCACCATCGACGGAGAGACGGCTCGCGATTTCGATGATGCCGTGTGCCTGCGAGAAGGCCCTGCCGGGGAGCGTACCCTCTGGGTCGCCATTGCGGACGTCTCGCATTACGTCCATCCGGCAACGGCCCTCGATCGAGAAGCGAGCCTGCGTGGAACGAGCGTATACTTTCCGGACCGCGCGATTCCGATGCTACCGCCGGAGTTGTCGAGCGGCTTGTGTTCCCTCAAGCCGCACTGTGACCGGCTGGTCCTGGTCGTGGAACTGCAATACGACCGTCAGGTGCAGC
>CAZEWD010000071.1:5052-12327 GCA_964515725.1 uncultured Binatia bacterium (SeqCode) | reverse complement strand
CGGTCGTCATGGTAGCGGGTGCGGCTCGAGCGCAGGATATCTCCTCGACGAATCCCGCAGCGATTCTGGTCTTTCCGAAGTTGGCTTACGATTCCACCGCTGGAGTCGATACGACGATTCAGGTGTCGAATACATCTGATTCTCCTGTGAACGTTCGCTGCTTCTACGTAAACGCGAACGGGCACTGCTCGAATGCACCCTTTGCGATCTGTGACCCTTCAGGCGTCAATACCTGTGAGATGGGAGTCTGCGTCCCGGGCTGCCAGGAGACGGACTTCGCCTTCCGCCTGACTTCGAAGCAGCCCATCGTGTGGACCTTCGGGGCCGGTCTGGCAGATCTCCCGCTTGCCAACGCACCAGGGCCGAAGGGTGAATTCAACTTCGGCAGTATCCCGCCTGCGCCGGAAGATCCGATGATCGGCGAACTGAAGTGTGTCCAGGTGGGTGAAGACGAGCTGCCCATCGACCAGAACAGCCTCAAGGGCGAAGCGACAATAGCGACCGCCCAGCAGGGGCTCGACATCCGGGGCTACAATGCCGTGGGCTTGCGCGCCCAGGAAGGCGCCAACAACCGCGACAACACGCTGGTCCTTGGAACCGAGTATGCTGGTTGCCCGAATATCCTGATCATCGATCACTTTTTTGACAACGCGGTCAGCCCGACCGCCGATGCAGCCACCGTCACGACGGATCTGACATTGGTTCCATGCTCGGAGGATTTCAACTATCAGATTCCGCGCACTGTCGTGGCTCAATACCTGGTATTCAACGAATTCGAGCAGCGTTTCTCGACAAGTCGCTCCGTTACCTGCCTCCAGGAAATTCCGCTTTCTGATATCGATACACGGCCGGGCCCGGGTGACAATGGCTTTTCCATCTTCAATGTTGCCGTTCAAGGCACTCTGACTGGCCAGACCACGATCCGTGGCGTCCAGACCGCAGATGAGACCGCGGGCACCGGACTCCTCGCTGTTGTCGAGGAATTCCACCAGGCTTCCAGCGGGACGTATTCAAGTGCTTCCGAGTCCCATTTCCGTGGCAGCCGTACGCAGCGGGACGTCATCCTCCTGCCTGCGGCGCAGCCCTCTGGGCTCTAAGTCCTCTGTTGAAGAACAGTTCGATCGTACGCGAGGGGACCGGGCATAGCGCCCGGTCCCCTTTTTTCGTCCGAATGAAGGAAGTACAGACTGAGGCATCTGAGTCCGCCGCGTCTCCGGCGCCCAAGCCGGACTGCTTCCATTGAACCAGGAGGAGAAGCCCCGTGATGCGCGGCTGGACGATACGCGACAGCGTAGAGTTGTATAATGTGAATAGCTGGGGTGCCGGTTTCTTCGGCATCAACGAACGCGGACACGTCGAGGTGCGGCCCCGTGGCGAGGGCGGACCGGCAATCGATCTCCTTGACCTCGTCGAGGACCTGCGGCGCCGGGAAGTCCGTACGCCCATCCTCGTGCGTTTTTCGGATATCCTCGCGAGCCGGGTCCGAGGGCTGTGCAGCGCATTTGAGCGGGCGATGGCGGAATACGGCTATAAGGGTTCGTTCCGCGGTGTGTTTCCGATCAAGGTGAACCAACAACGGCATGTGGTGGAGGAGATCGTTGAGTTCGGCGCGCCATTCCGGATCGGTCTGGAGGCGGGAAGCAAGCCAGAACTCTTGATTGCGCTGGCCGTCCTCGATACCGCGGATGCCGTCATCATATGCAACGGTTATAAGGATCGAACCTACATCGAGACGGCACTCCTGGCCCAGCGGCTCGGGCGGCTGCCGATCATTGTCGTGGATCGAGCGCATGAAGTGGATTTGATCGTCAAAACGGCGCGAGACCTCGATATTCGTCCCATTCTGGGAGTACGGGCCAAGTTGACTACGAAGGGGGCCGGCAGGTGGGTTGAGTCGACCGGCGATCGTTCGAAGTTTGGTTTGACTGCCAGCGAGATCGTGGAGGCCGTCGAGCGGTTGCGGGCAGAAGATATGCTCGACTGCCTCCAACTGCTGCACTACCACATCGGGTCGCAGATCACAGCGATTCGGGCGCACAAGGATGCTTTGCGTGAGGCGTCAATGATCTTGGTGGGTCTGCACCAGATGGGGGCAAAGCCGAGTTTCGTCGATGTCGGAGGGGGGCTCGGCGTGGATTACGACGGGTCTCAAACGAACTTCCACTCGTCGATGAATTACTCGATGCAGGAGTATGCGAACGATGTCGTGGCGACGATCCAGGAGGCGTGTGATCGGGAATCGGTGCCACACCCCGACATCGTAACAGAGGCTGGGCGGGCCATGACGGCGCACCATTCCGTTCTGATCTTCGATGTTCTAGGCGTACACGAGATGATTTCGGGGAAGCCGCCGGAACCTGTGGCGGAAGGCGATCACAAGGTGATCCGGGATCTGGCGGAAGTGTACGGGAGTATCGGTCAGAAAAACGTCCTCGAAGCCTACCACGACAGCCTGCAGTTGAAGGAAGAGGCCACGACACTGTTCAGGCTGGGATACCTCGATCTGGCCGGACGTGCGCGGGTCGAGAGGCTTTTCTGGGACTGCTGTGAAAAGATCCTACGGATCGTGCGTGAGCTACCGTATGTGCCCGAGGAACTGGAACCCCTCGAGAAGGGTCTGGCAGACACCTACTATGGGAATTTCTCGGTGTTTCAGTCGATGCCGGACCACTGGGCGGTCAAACAGTTGTTTCCCGTGTTGCCCATTCATCGTCTCGACGAACGGCCGACACGGCGGGGAGTGTTCGCCGATCTGACCTGTGACAGCGACGGCAAGATCGACAAATTCATCGATCAGCGGGATGTGCGGGATGTCCTCGAACTGCACCCCTGGAACGGTCTGCCCTACTATATCGGTGTGTTCCTTGTAGGAGCCTATCAGGAAATCCTGGGTGATCTGCACAATTTGTTTGGAGATACCGATGCCGTTCACGTGCGCCTGGGGCCGGGTGGCCGGTATGAAGTGGAGCACGTCGTGGAGGGTGATGCGGTAACCGATGTGCTCCGATACGTCGAGTACGACAAGGGAGCCCTGGTCGAGCGGGTGCGGCGTACGATCGAAGATGCCATGCGGGCGGGTCAAATCAGCCTGGAAGATTCTGCCAGATTACGCCGTCACTACGAGCAGGGGCTGCAGGCCTATACCTATCTGACCAGAGAGTAGCGTTGCCGTTGCGGGTGGTCGTGCACCAACCACGATTGCCGTCAGAACATCCCGTCGAGATAGTCGTCGGTATTCTTGCGTATCCTGTTGGCTCGAACTTCCGGATCCTCTTCCACGATCACTTCATCCGGCCGGATCTTGAAAAGCGGTTGGCCCTTGCGGACTACCACGCCACTTTCGGGTAGCAGTACTTCGAGAATGGTCCCCGAAAAGGTCGCGTAGACCTTGTTGAACATCTTCATCACTTCAATGATGTAGAGAGGGTCTCCCTGGTTGAAGTGTGTCCCTTTGGTGACGAACGGGGGAAAGGTCGGCGCTTCCTGCGAGTAGAAGGTGCCGCCCATCGCGGCGACGATCTCATCGGACTTTGTTGCTGGCGGCGGCACGAGCACCTTGCGCATCGCATCCTGATGTTGTGGGTCCAACAAGCGATCCGGAATGTGGACGGTCAGATCCGGGTTCAGCCGCAACTCGTAGAATCCCACTTTCTCTGCCAGAAGCGGGAGTAGGCCGAGGACTTCGAGGCCTTGCTGGTGGCCTGCGTGGGTGGCTCTTACCTTCTCCCAGAGCTCCCGGTTCATGTCGAACTGCGGAGTGGGCGACCGTAACGCCGAATCGAGGTCCGGCCACTCCATCGGACGAGGTGTTCGCGCCTCGATTCGCCCATAGAAGGCCCTGGCCTTGTTGAGGAGGTCCTGGTCATGGTCCCAGATGCGGTTTGCCGCCGGTTCTCCGGGCCGTTCGTCCAGATGGAGCAATCGGTAGGTCTCTGCCAGGATCTGGAGGGGATTGCGCTTCCAGATCACCTTTCCATCTGAGAGGCCGAAATCATTGCGATGCTGGCTCAGCCATGCGGAGAGAAAGTGTGGCTCCTCGACGAGTGCTGCGATGGGACGCCCCAGGAGGGTTTCCTTCAGGTCGGAAATCTGCCGGCAGGCCGCCGCCGCCCTGTCCCCGAGCTGTGCCGCCATACTGATCACGTGCCTGGCATGGCGCTGATAGGCATGTGTGAAGTCGATGGCGCGTGCTTCAGCAGCGAGTTCACCCACCAGAGTCAGGTACGGAACGACGAACTTCGTCGTTGGTTTTGCCCAGACATCACGTGCAACGAACCAGGTGATCAGGCCGTAGAGGAATTCCCGATTCGTGGCGAGATCAATGCCGCGAAGGGTGGTTTTGCGCAGAATTTCTGTGAGTCGGGCGAAGCTTTCTTGCCGTGTTGAGCCCGTTGCCAGGAGAAGCGCGATGTTGGAGTCATATGCGCCGGCCAGCCGGTAGCGCATGAAAAGACCGCTGTCCGGGTTCTTTACGGAGATCCCCTGGTCATCGCGGATCTCACCTGGAATCAAAGGGCTCCACGACATGATGATACCGCCGGCTGCCGGCTGCAGAGCTCGGTCCGTTGCATTCAACCGAGCTTCCAGGGCAGCCATTTCTCTTGGGATCCGTACGGGTTGTGGGAGGCGCTCCTTGTGGCGCGCGATCAAGGCCATGCACTCGACGAGGGAGTGTACGTCGAACCAATCCTCTTCGTTTTCCGGATTTGTGAATCGCAGCGCGTAGCACAACTCCGACACCCGGTGTTCCACCTGGATGCGGGTGTTCACCTCCATGAAGTAGTGGCGGTCTCCTTCGACGATGCACTCGAACGTCGAGGCCGAATCGAGGCGTACGGCCCGGCCGAAACGTTCCGCCTCCGCTTCCATGCGGCGGAGCACGGCAAGATCCGTCGAGAGCACCGCCGCGTGCTGATCGTTCGCTGCCGCACGCAGTTCGTCGATCGCCTGTTGGAGGACTTCCTGTGTGATCGACACCTCGAGAAGTTTCTGTTCGTGCATCTGTAGCGAACAGTCACGACCGCCCAGCGCAATGCACCACGATCCATTGCCGACGAGTTGAATTTCATTGTGGCGCGTCTGTTCGACGTTCAACTCGATCAGCATGTTCTTGTTGTCGCCCACGCCGGTCGCCTTGACTTCGTTGAGAACCTCGCGGACCAGTCCGGTGACGCCACCGGCTTCTGAGAAAATGCGCTGGCCTTTGCCCCCGCCGCCGCCAATCGCCTTCAGGCGGAAGCGACGGCCCGGATTCTCCGCGAGCAACCGCTCTGCCTCGATCTGAACCTGCTCGGCGAGTTCCTCGATCGTATAGAGATCGACCGCTTTCTGATAGGACTGCGCCAGAAGTCTATCGGCTACCTGTTCGAGAGATATGGATTCGTCTTCGATGTCTGAGGCATCGAGTCGATGTTCCAGGGCGATGGCTTTCAGGGATGCCCGGTCGGGGTATCTTCGGAGGAGGACTCGGACGGTGGCGTTGTTCACACCCGGCGTTACCGAGACCTGATTCGCGATGGCCGTCCGTTTGGCTTCGTCTTTGGCGCCTGCGGCCTCTTGTGTGAAGGACCCGGGTCCGATGAATTTCAGGCCAGCTTCCTCGATGGCACGTACGAACGAGGCATCTTCTGCCATGAAACCGTAGCCAGCAAAGACGTACTGGTAGCCGTGCTCCCGGCAGATGTGGATGATCTCGTGGATCCGTTGGACACGTTCTTCTTTCGTCGCCCCGCTGTAGTCTGCCACCGGGTGAACGTGTTTGGGATCCATGATCCGGAGTTCCGGCGAGAGGGCACGAGGGTATGTGATGCTGTCCTTCTCAGATATCAGCATCCCGACCTTCGCCACGCCCATTTCGCGAAAAACATCGATGGCTTCTTTGCGAATCGGCCCGCGACAGACGATGAGAATGCCCATGTCCTCGCAATGGAAAGATCGCACCCAGGGGGACTTGGCACGTCCCAGGCGCCGGTCGTGGTGAATGAGTGAATTCTGGGCCGAATTGTCGGGTTCGGTTGGGTTCAACATCAATGAAACTCCCGCTGGATCGATTCCCATGGCCCCGGCTGGTAGTGACGCAAGAGGAAGTCGAGGTTACGTCCGAGGACAGCGCGTAAATCCGTCGGAAGCACAATCTCGGAAATCGACCCCAGGCTCAGTGCCTCACGCGGGTTCATCAGTTCGTTTTCGTAACGTCGATTGAAATCTGCTTCTTGTGTCTTCAACCAGTCATTCGCCTCGCGTTGGGCTTCGTGTTGTGCCTGTTCAGCGGCCATGCCCGCTTCGGTACGTATGCGAGTCCCTTCCTTGGCCATCTTTTGTGCGGCGGCACGCACCTGCTGCAATTCACGCTTATAAGTGTATTCTTTACCAGCCGTGCCCATCACGGCGACGCGTGTGGTCGGCAGGGCGAGCACGATGTCGGCTCCAGTTGCATAGGAGTTGAACGCAGCGTACGCGCCGCCGAAGGCATTGCGCAGGATCAGCAGGATGCGTGGTGTTCGCAGATCGATGATGGCATCCAGCATGGCTCGCCCGGCCTGGACGATACCCCTGCTTTCCTGGTCCCGCCCGGGGAGGAAGCCGGTTGTGTCTTCCATGAAGATGACGGGAATGTTGTAGATGCTGCAGAATCGTACGAAGCGGGCAATCTTGTAGGCCGCGTCGATATCGATCTGACCGCTGGCCACGGCGCTGTTGTTGGCGACGAAGCCTACGACGTTGCCGCCGAGTCGACCGAAGGCGGTGATGGCGTTGGCAGCGCGTTCCGGCTGGAGTTCGAAATAGTCTCCGTAGTCACAAACCTGCTGGATGATGATCGAGGCATCGAAGGGAGTGTTGAACCCCGTGGGCGAGTTGAACGCCTTTCGGAGGAGGGTTTCGATCTCTGTGGTGCGCCGGTCGAGAGGATCGCTCGTCTCCTCGTAGGCTGGTTTCACCTTGTTCGAGTCCGGCAGGTAGCTCAACAGCCGTTGTGCCGTGCGTAAGGCAGCCACTTCGTCTGCCACCGTCAGATCCGATACACCGCTGGCGCCATGCACCTTGGGTCCGCCGAGATCGTCTGGTGTGACATCTTCGCCCAGTGCGCTCTTGACGACCCCCGGTCCGGTGAGTCCAAAAAAAGTGCCGGCCGGCTGAATCATGAAACTGCCCTGGCGTGGCAAATAGGCGCCTCCACCCGCATTGAAACCGAACATACACATGATGCTCGGAACGACCCCGCTGATCTTGCGCAGCGCCGTGAATGCTTCTGCATATCCGTCAAGGCCGCCGACA
>CAZEWD010000071.1:2244-5042 GCA_964515725.1 uncultured Binatia bacterium (SeqCode) | reverse complement strand
CGGAACGAAGGCGCCCGCACTGTCGTTCATGCCGATGAGAGGGATGCCTCGATCCCCGGCAAGATAGATCAGATTCGCGAGTTTACGGCCGTTTGTGGCATCCATCGAACCGGCACGGACGGTGAAGTCATGGCCGTAAAGGGCCACGTCACGACCACGGATCTTGACGACTGCCGTGATGATCGAGGCGCCATCAAGGTTTCTGCCCCAGTTCTGGTAGAGGATGATCGGTGTACTGCCGGCATCCTGCAGGACCTTGATCCGTTCCCAGACCGACATCCGGCCCTTGGCGTGCTGCCGCAGAACCTGGACGGTACCAGAGGCGAGAAATGGCAACTGCCTGAGTTCCGGGCCCTTTTCGACGGATTGTTCATACGGCGGCAGACTCTCAAGCGGTACCGAAGTGGTACGTTCTTCTTCCAGCGGATCTTCCAATGTGGGAATGATCGGCTCTTCGGCGGTCGGTGGTTGTTTTTGTGTACGTTTTGCCTTCACGGTTGCCACGGTTGGACTGCCCCTCCGTCCCTACGACGTTCCTTTCCCGGTCTGAAAAAGCCGGCACGATGGCAGAAAGCCGAGCCGGCGTCGCGGCGTACTCTACCAACTCGCATCGTTCCGACAAGGCCTGCCTGCGAGTACCCTCCATCTTCTGTGAGAGACCGTTGGCTCCCGGCGGGCGTCGTGATTCCGCCTCTGTGTTCCATTCCTCTGTCTGTCGCAAGTGGACCCGGTGAACGGCGGTGATCCACCGATATCTTGCGTGCGCCGGAGCCACTCCCCCTGTGGCCCCCCGGCCTGGTGACTCGCCGTGTCCTTCCAGGCATCAGTCGGCGCTTGGGGGGACGTTGTGGAATTCGACGCGATCGCCCGGTTTGAGGCCATGCTTGGCGCTGTAGCCGCCGTTGACCTCCAGAACATACCGAGAGGGTTCCTTCACCCCACGCCCTGTGGTGCTGAAAGGCTTGGCGTTTTCGACGATACCAACCACCTTGAAGTCGGATCCGATGAAGATCATGTCGAGCGGCAGAGGTGTGTTTTTCATCCAGAACTGGAGTGTCTCTTCTCTGGGGAAGACGAACAGCATGCCTGCATCCTGATCGAGCTTGTTGCGGTACATGAGGCCGCGTGTGCGGGTTACAGCCGTATTGGCGATTTCCACCCGCACCTTGTGTTCCCCGGTACCCGTATGCACGGTCACACACGGTCCTCCGGTGCATGCCACCAGAGCCAGGAGTGCCAGCAATGACACGGCTGGGGAAAGGCGCACCGGGATTCTGTGTCGCGGACTACCTTGCAATGACATAGGCTTTACCATAGGAGTCGACCCAGTTTTCAACCCGATTCAAGGGAGGTCTATGCATGACGGCGCTGGTCTTCAGCGTAATGCTTCTGGTAGCCGTTGGTTGGCTGCTTGGCACACTCTATGGCCGGTTTTCTGTGCTGCTGAAAGTGCAGCCGGTCGATCGATTCGATAAGATTTCCGAACGCATCAAGGCCGTTTTGGTCTATGCTTTCGGCCAACGCAAGTTCATTCAGCGCGATCCACCGCCGAAGACACGGCTCAGCGAGCAGACCGCAGGTTGGCTCCACTTTTTTGTTTTCTGGGGTTTCGTGATTCTCGGCCTTCAGGTCGTGACGATGTTCGGGCGCGCGTACAGCCCCGATTTCTATGTGCCGCTGATGTCACCTCATTTGTTGGGCGGTCCGTACCTTCTCGTGAAGGACATCATGGAGGTCGTGGTTCTGTGCAGTATTGTGATCTTGCTGTACCGCTGGTTGGTATCTCACCCCAAGCGGCTCTTCGGCTACAGACCAGCCGAGGATCGTCTGGCGGGGCAGCCGCACGGGGAAGCACTCCTCATTTTGTGTTTCATCGGGTGCATCATGATCGGCGGCAAGCTGTACGACGCCGGCCGGATGGTCTACGAGGCCGGCAATCCAGACGTCCAGGCGGAGATGAAGTGGCAACCATTCAGCTACCTACTCTCGCTCGGTTTGGCTGGTTTCGGTGTTGAAGGGGCGCGGCTGGCCAGCAACATCGGATGGTGGCTCCACAACGTCGTCATCCTGGTGTTCGTGAATCTGCTGCCGCTCTCGAAGCATTTCCACATCATCACCTCTCTGCCGAACGTGTTCTTCGTCAAGACGGAACCAAAAGGAGCGCTGAGTCCACAGAACCTCGAGAATGCGACCCGCTTTGGCACGTCATACATCAACCAGTTCACCTGGAAACAGGTCCTCGACATGTACTCCTGTACGGAGTGCGGTCGCTGTTCCTCCCATTGCCCGGCAACGCAAAGTGGTAAACTGCTTGCACCCCGGCAATTGATGCTCAACCTGCGCGATTATCTTTACGAACACGAAGACCAATTGAATCGGGCCAATCTTACCGTAGGTGAGGATGGTACCGAACCGACGGTTGGCGAGAACCTCGTCGGTGATCATCTGATCAAGGACGAGGTTCTCTGGGCGTGTACGACTTGCCGCGCCTGCGAAGAAGCATGCCCCGTCATGATCGAGTACGTCGACAAGGTTGTCGACATGCGCCGGCACCTCGTCCAGGAGGAATCGCGCTTCCCGGCCGAGTTGACCCGTACATTCAAAGCGATGGAAACACAGAGCAACCCCTGGGGCGTCGACGCATCGCAGCGTGACGCCTGGGCGGCAGGTCTGGGGATTCCGACATTGGCCGAAAAGCCGGACGCCGAGTACCTCTATTACGTCGGTTGTGCCGGCGCGTTCGACGATCGCGCCAAACGGACGACACAGGCTGTAGCCAAGGTTCTGCAACACGCCGG
>CAZEWD010000071.1:0-2234 GCA_964515725.1 uncultured Binatia bacterium (SeqCode) | reverse complement strand
CGGTATCGATTTCGCGATCCTGGGCAAGGAGGAACTCTGTAACGGTGAAACGGCGAGGCGAATCGGCAACGAGTACCTCTTCCAGGCGATGGCTCAGATGAATATCGAGGTTCTCAATGGGTACAACGTCAAGAAGATCCTCACCAACTGCCCGCACGGATTCAACACACTGAAGAACGAGTATCCGCAGTTTGGTGGTAACTATGAAGTCGTTCATGCCACCGAGTTCGTCCGGCAACTCATCGCAGAGAACAAGATCCAGTTCACTTCCGATGGTGCGCAGACCATCACGTATCACGATTCGTGCTACCTCGGCCGGTACAATGACATCTACGATGCCCCACGCGAGATCCTGACGTCGATCCCCGGCGTCGAACTGAAGGAGGCGGAACGTAGCGGCAAGTTCGGCATGTGTTGTGGTGCAGGCGGCGGTCGTATGTGGATGGAGGAAGAGCCCGACAAACGCGTCAATTTCCGGCGTGTCGATCAATTGCTCGAAACAAATCCTGACGCCGTGGCTGTCGCATGCCCGTTCTGCATGACGATGATTGACGACGGCCTGAAATCGAAAGGCGTGGAAGACAAAGTCCAGGCGCTCGATGTCATGGAGATCGTCGCCGAGCGCCTGCGGTCAGCTTGACCCTCGCCGTTCAGACCGATCCAGGGAAGGGGCAATCCGTCAGGGTTGCCCCTTTTTTCGAGGTCGAATGTCTATCCGATCCGAAACGCCCGGACGGGTTGGAAAGCAGGAAGAAATCGCCATGAGGGAGCGTTGCAGTGCTGCCCTGACACAAGAGGGGCAAACCCGTTTGGGAAGCCCCTCTTGTCGCCACAGCCCGAGACCGGACTGTGGTCTGGTATGTTCAACCAGGTTTCCTACTTCAGCTTCTTGATTTCCTCGACCATTTCGGGGACAGCTTTGAAAAGGTCAGCGACGAGCCCGTAATCGGCAACCTGAAAGATCGGCGCTTCCTCGTCCTTGTTGATGGCGACGATCACCTTTGAGTCTTTCATTCCGGCAAGATGTTGGATGGCGCCCGAAATGCCGATGGCTACATAGAGTTGCGGTGCGACGACCTTGCCTGTCTGCCCAATCTGCAGGTCATTGGGGACAAAACCCGCATCGACGGCGGCGCGACTGGCCCCCACGGCGGCATTGAGGGTGTCGACCAGGGGATCGAGGACCGTCTTGAAGTTTTCGCCTGACTTCAAAGCCCGGCCTCCAGCGACCACGACGCGTGCCTCGGTGAGGACCGGTCGGTCCGATTTCGTCTCGCTGAACTCCACGAATTTCGTGGTTTTCGAGGCGTCCTCGACGCTGACGCTCAGTTTTTCGATTTCCCCCTTGCCGTCCTTTGCCGCGGCGTCAAAGGCGGTGGAGCGTACGCTGATGACTCGTGGGGTACCTTCGAGCTTGACCGTCGCGATCACGTTCCCCGCGTACATCGGTCGTTGCAGCGAACCGTCATCGTTGAAGCCGATGACGTCGCTTGCCATACCGGCGTCCAGCAGAGCTGCGACTCGGGGCAGAAGATCCTTCCCCATCGTGGTCGCGGTTGCGAGTAGTGTCTCGGCACCCGTATTCTTCACCACTTGAGCCAGAGCTGCTGCCTGTGCGTCAGCCGTGTAGTGTTCGAAGATGGCGTCGTCCAGCACGTAAACCTTCTTTACGCCGAATTCGGCCACCTCGCCTGCAACGCCCTCGATATTTTTGCCGAGGACGACCGCGTGACACTCGCCACCGCTTTTCGCTGCTGCAATCTTGCCGGCATTCAAACCGACCAGCGCCGGTTTTGCCAGTTTTCCGTTGAAATGCTCCGCATATACAAGAACGTTGCCCATTGGAACGAATCTCCCGGTCAGATGACCTTTGCCTCGTTGTGCAGGACCTGCACCAACTCTTCGACTGAGCCAACCTTGCGGCCTGCCTGCCGTTGGGGTGGGGGTGCCAGTTTGAGAACCTTCAGCTTCGGGTTCAGATTCACGCCCAGAGATTCTGCGGGAATCTCTTTCAACTCCTTCTTGCGAGCCTTCATGATGCCCGGCAACGAGGCATAACGAGGAACATTCAAGCGCAGATCGACGGTGATGACCGCCGGAACCGGCAGCGCGAGGGTCTCCAGGCCGCCGTCGATTTCGCGAACGACCGTTGCGCTGCCACTGTTCAACTGGATGCCGGGTGTGCCGCTCTTCTCGGCGTCCGATTCCAGGCTCTCCTTCTTGGAGGCAAAGGT
>CAZEWD010000070.1:0-12357 GCA_964515725.1 uncultured Binatia bacterium (SeqCode) | reverse complement strand
TGCGACTCTTCTTCATGGTGGCGGCTCCTTTTTTGGTTTGGCGACCCCGTCCCTACCGGGGCGGAGAAGGAACCGCCACTTTGCTCAACTCAGAGATTCAACAGCTTCCGGGACATTCCCGAAGGTGCGGGCCAGTCACCGCAACGAATGTCCTGGCCCGATAGGCACCTATGCCTTCAGTCGCACTCGGTTTCGGGTGAAGACACCACCGGCGTTCCTGACAGGAGACTCTTCAGGAAACAGCGGTACTGTCTTTTGGGTGGCTCTGTCTGGAACACCGTCTCGTGCCCATCCTCGATACCGTCTCCCGCGTGCTGCGCCACGACGGCCGTCACGCAATCTTTGCCGGCCTGCACATTGCACGTCACCGGATAGGGGAGATGTTTTCGTCCCGACAGTGGCAGCACACTCAGGAGAGGTGTCTGTCCTTCCAGCCCCGGCGTGGCCGGATTGTCCAGTGGATCACCCGCCAGATCCAGGCCCAATGACAGACTCGTGGCATTGGCGATGTTCGGCAGGATGTAGTTGTCGACAATGCCTTGCAACATCAACACGTGCGCCGGTGTCCCCCGGTACCGTGGTGCCCGGATCACCAGGTCTGCATAGATTGGCGGATCGGCAGGTTCTGCCGCCCACTGCACGAACGTCAGGATGGGATCATGTGCCGTCAACGTCCGATCCGTGTACTGCACCAGGGCATTGGCGATGGGCAGTACGTCGAGCGGCTTATGCTTGTGCAGGACATTTTCGATGTAGCTGCCTCCAGCACCGCTCAGGATCACGCCCCGCAGGCTCGGTTCGATGGCCATGGCCAGAGGCGCAATCGTTGCACCTGTTGAATGCCCCATCAGGACCCGATGCTGGCGGTCGAGTCGCGCCAATGCCGGAGCGCCCGGACAATCGTGTGTGTCGATCTCGAGATCGTCGAGAACAGCCGACAGGACGGAGAGTTCCAGAGCCGATTCGCGGACATTGTCGCGCAACGCGGCAATGTTGAAGACGTTGAACATCAGGAACTGCTCGTCCTCGTGCGTGACATTCCGCAGGCCGCCGAGTGGGCCGTCCACCTGGACACCGGCGTATCCCACGCGTGCAAATTCCTGTGCCGGTCCTGAACCGGGGCTGATCGGGAGGCCGCCGTTGACGGCATGTACGCCTCGATCCACCAGGGGACGGTCTCCTCCACCTCCGGCACGGACAAAGATGGCAGTCGGATACCCATCCTCAGGCATCGGGCGGCGCGGTATGGTGACGAACAGGTGTGCCGATACATTGTGCGGTGGCACGGGGTTACCCTGTGAGTCGACACGCCAGTCACCGCCACTCCGGCCGTAGGGAGGAACCCCTTGCTGGTAATCGGGCATGTCGATCGTGGTGGAAAAAACACAATACTCGTCGAACACTTCCTCTGCGATGAAGGATCCGGGTACTGGAAGAGGCCGTCGCAGGGCATCCTGTGTGAACTTGTAGAGACCGTCGGCAGGAGCGCCCGTCGTGAAAACAGCGAGACCGGCCACCGTGCAGTTGCGGGCTGCCGCACGATAACCGTCGAGATAGTCGCGCCCCGCCGCTTCATCGAGTCCTTCGGGGATTCGATTCGCAGCCAGAGATTTGACGGCGGGTGATACGCGCAGTCCCAGCCCTGCCGAGTCCAGCAGTCCGGTGCAGACGACGGCGGCATACCGGGTGTGTGGCCGGAGCGGTATGCCCTGCACGGGCAGTAGGGAGAGCAGGTTCGGCGCTCCGAACGGTCCACCATCTTCCGCGAAGTCGATCTCTACCGGAACCTTTCTTCCATCATCCACGGAAAGGAGGAACACCTGTGCCGATGGTTGTAATGTCGCCTCGATGTCCGGGAGCCTGGTGCGATCGATGAGGTCCGTGAGGGAGAAGAAGATCGCGCCGGTAAGAGCAAACCCATCGGCGTCGCGGCTGATCAGGGAAAGGACCTGATCGACGAGACGCAGGTGTTTGGGATTGGGGAAGAGCGATACATCGACTTTGCCATCGGTTTGCAGATCGGCGCTGGGAAAGGGTGCATCGTAGAGTCCCCCGCTTCGGGTAAAATCCATCCGAACTTCCACCGCACCGCTTTCCACGGGAGTTCTGTCGTCGGATCCATTGCCACAGCCGCTGGCTGTGACAATGGCGAGAGCTGCCACAATCCACCAGGAACAGAGCCGGTTGTTTGTTCTGCACATGGGACCCTTCTCTACTTCAAGGTGCGGTAGATCGCATCCCTGCGGATCGAAGAATCGAGATGCGTGAAGCTTTGCGCCAGCGAAGATTGGCCGCTACGCCTGTGTCGACACATCTCGCGGTGATGCTGCCGGACAAACGATCGTATCTCTTTGTTCGGGAACTCTTCCTGGAAATGGATTGGAAAATGACTGCATGATTTCGTGCGCGGCCACTGTGAAAGGAGAGAGCTGAATGGGCCAGACATGGGATGTTGCCGGCAGGGTCTGTGTCGTTACGGGGGCGACTTCTGGAATCGGCAAGGTAACGGCGCTTGAATTGGCGCGACGTGGTGCTCACGTGATCCTGACGGCTCGAACGCGTGAGAAGGGCCAGCCCGTTGCCGAAGAAATTCGCCGGGCCAGTGGAAATCAGCAGGTCGAGGTGCATCCTCTGGAATTGAGCGATCTGTCACAGGTGCGCCAGAGTGCCGCGTCGCTTCTCGAGCGAGGACTTCCCCTGCATCTGCTCGTCAATAACGCGGGGCTTGCCGGACAGCGCGGTCTCACCCGGGATGGGTTCGAGTTGAACTTCGGGGTCAATCATCTCGGCCCGTTCCTGTTCACCTTGTTGTTGCTCGACCGAATCCGGCAATCAGCCCCCGCCCGTATCGTCAATGTGGCCAGCAATTCGCACTATGACGCCAAAGCGGGGATCGACTTCGATGCGCTGCGCCGCTCCACATCGTCGCTGACAGGCATGTCCGAATATGCAGTATCGAAGCTGGCCAACGTTCTGTTCGCCAATGAACTGGCGCGCCGTCTCGATGGCTCTGGTGTGACGACCTACTCGTTGCACCCCGGAGTCGTGGCAACGAATGTGTGGCGCCGGGTTCCGTGGCCGCTTGCGTGGGGCATGAAGCTGTTCATGTTGACGCCGGAAAAGGGTGCTGCGACCACCCTTTACTGTGCCACCGAGCCACTATTGGCGACCGAGTCAGGAAAGTATTACGACAACTGTCGCCAGCGATTCCCCAGCCGGAAGGCTCAGGATACCGCCCTCGCACGTGAACTCTGGGAACGCAGCGAGAGGATGGTCGGGCTGAGTGGTTGATCCGATAGGATGGCCCCGTTGGGTGCTCTTCCCTGACGACGGCAGCGGTGGTCCGTATTTTCCCGTATCTGGATCAGATGTATGACACGCAGACCGGTAAAAGACCCGGCTCCGGATCACTGACGTGATGTGATGCTTTTCCACTTCGAACGCCGCTGGCGTGATGCGTTATTCGACGCCATGATTCCAGAGCCGGGGCACGGCCTTCCGCCGATGGAGAAAGTGGATCGGACGGAGTTCTGGCCGCGATTCCAGCGGAGCGCACCATGGACTGTACGGCTCGGTTTGCGACTCGCCACCTGGGTCGTGGGTGGAATCTTCCCGTTTTTACTGGGACACAGGCGGGTCTTTGCGCGACTCGATGCCACCGCACGCGACGACGTATTGCGGCGGGCCGGTAGCCTGCCGGGCGGCTCGTCATTGCTTCTCATGCTCAAGCTCATCGCCTGCTTTGCGTACTTCGATGATCCGCTCGTGCAATCGACGGTACGAGGGGCGGGCTCACGATGAAGCATATCGACGGCAGGACGATCCGTGCCAACCTCGAGTTTACGGCCGATCTCGTCATCGTTGGTAGTGGGCCGGCTGGCAGCAGCGTGGCACGTGAGGCCTCCTCCCGTGGCGCTCGTGTGATCGTTCTCGAAGAGGGACCGTGGGTCGATCCGCGCGAGTATCCGATCAGTGCATTCAGCGCCATGTCGGCGTTGTATCGCGAGATGGGTTCCACGGTGGTGCTGGGTGCCGCCCCAATCCCTTACGTACAGGGGCGTATGGTCGTCGGAACTTCACCGATCAATGGCGCAATCTGCTGGCGGATGCCGCGGGACGTTCACGAGGAGTGGTGTGAGGCCGATCCTGTGCTGCGCGAGGCGCTCCCATGGGAAACACTCGAAACGATCACTGACGAGTTTGAAACACGGCTCAACGTACTGCCAACCGACCCCGCGGTGGCGCAGCGCAAGAACCTCCTGATGGCCAGGGGTGCAGAAGCGCTTGGCCTCGAACACCGGCCGATCCGGCGTAATGTGCGTGGGTGCCGGGGGCTCGGCCGTTGCATGCAAGGCTGTCCGGAAGGGCACAAGGAATCTGTCGAGCGGACTCTTCTCGTCGATGCGATGGCCCATGATACGACGGTATTCAGCTCGATGGAGGCGCGCCGAATCGAATGCCGCAGCGGTCGTGCTGTAGCGATCGTCGCTCGGGCGGCGGGCGGCGGCCGGGTGCGCTTTCATGCCCGTGATGCTGTTGTCCTGGCCGCCAGCGCCGTGCAAACGCCTCTCCTGCTGATCCGCAATGGTATCCGCCATGGGCCGGTAGGAGAGAACTTCCAGGCGCATCCTGGTGTGTCGCTTGCCGGCCGCTTCGAGGAGCCGGTCCGCATGTGGGAAGGCGCAACACAGGGGCACGAGGTGACCGGGTTGCGAGGTGAGGGCCTCAAGTTCGAGGCGCTCGGATTCGACCTGACGGTGCTGGCGGCACGGCTCGACGGGGTGGGCAAAGAATTCGCGCATTCGATTGCGGACATGGCACACTGGCTCGACTGGGGTGTTGCGGTCCGGGCAAAGGCACGCGGTCGCGTGCGTTCGGTTCTGGGGCAAACGGTGGTCAGCTATCGCCCGGTCGCAGAAGATGTACGCCGCTTTCGGCGTGGTTTACGTATTCTGGGAGAGATGATGTTTGCCGCTGGCGCGCAGGAGTTGGCGCTCGGTGTGGAGGGCTTCCCGCCACGAGTGAAATCGGTCGCGGAGTTGGCGGTGTTTGAACAAGACGGACCCGACAATCCCGCGGCGTTCACGGCAGCCATGACGCATCTGTTCGGAACCTGCCGCATGGGCGGAGATCGGGCACGTAACGTCGTCCGGCCGGATTTCCGGCATCACACGATCGAGTCTCTCTACATCGCGGATTCCAGCGTGTTCCCTACCAATCTGGGTGTGAACCCGCAGATCTCGATCATGACGATGGCAACTCTCTGCGCGCGGCGCATCCTGGGGAGCGCTTGCTGAGTGTGCCCACACTCGGAGTCCGCGCGGAGTCGTTTGGCGGGGCAGTCGGTGCTCGATAAACCGGTCAGTCGTAGGATAGTCAACTTTCCGAAAAATCCATCTGGAGTCACGATGTCACGTAAAATCACTTTCGACGATCTGCTGGCCATGGACCGGCACCAACTGCACGCCATCATCGAACGGGCCTATCCACTCGACGAAGAACAACTGGCGGACAAACAGTACCAGGGGGTCGATTTGAGTCTGCCTCCTTTCGTCAACAGGCTTCTCTGGAAGACCTTCCGGAAATCTTTCTACCGTGATCCGCATACCGGCAGTCTGCGCGGCTGGAACTGGCGTATGGAGCAAACGGGTATCGATGGTCCGCAGGTGGCAAAGCAGAAGAACGGCAGGGACTGGACCTTTGCGCACTATGAGGTCCGTTCCGCGGAGGGTTTGCGTTTTCCTCGCGGTTGGAAGGGCACGCACTATCTCGACTACGGAAATGTCGGGAATCCGTTTGGTGAGAATCTGGGTTACACACCGCTCGTCGCCGTCAATGAGGGAGACATGAGCCTCCTCCTTGGTTGGGAGGTGTTCAAACTCGGCCCGCTTTTCATCCCCCTATGGGATTATTGGGCACTGCGTAACCCGGAACCGCTGTCGCTCGTCGTGCCGGTGCCACGCGATACCATGAGGTGACTTACTCGACGCTCGGTCGTGAGGAAGGGGCGGTCACGTGTCCGCCATCCGGAGTTCGCCGGTAGCGGCCACGGTGGGAAGATCCGGCGATTTACACGTAACTGTTGCCGGTGGGACAGAGAGGTGGCGTTGATCCTGCTTCAGATCAGCAGGTTTGCCGCAAATATGAGTTGTGCCCCGAAATAGAGGGGCAGTCCCCACAGTTGGTTCCATCCGTCTGGAACGACGAATTGCTGGCGCGCCACGGCAATGTCCGAGACGAAGAACATCACGGCCGCCAGAACGAATGCCGGTGCTGGAGTCGCACCGTGTGTGGCAATGGCGCAGGCCACCATGGCGCTGATCACGCCGATATAGGCGATCACCGGAGAGCGCATTTTTGCCGGTACGTGTGGCCGCAGCCAACGCACGACCACAATGGCCACGAGAGCGGTGAGCGGGATCGCGCCGAACAGGTAGATCAGGGAAAGCCCTCTCAAGAAAAACGCCGCGACAAAGGCCACATGGCCCAGCAGGAATGCTGCAAGGCCGATGAGAAAACTGAGGCGAGAGCGTCCCATCAGTGCCATGTCGCCGACGAAGGAGAAGACCAGTGCGATGAGAAGAGCCGAAACCCGCGCCGCATTGCTGCCGTGTGCCGTATGAAAAGCAAGGCTCAGGAAAGCCAGAGAGGCAGCAGGTTTGCCAATGAACTGAAAAACCCTCCGTCCGGTGAAGGTGGCTGTCCAACAGCCGGTGACTCCCAGTGCGGCGATGACGGTTGCAAGACCGCTCGCTGAAATCGATTCCATCTGCTCGTCTTGGCCGGAAACGTCTGGACAGACAAGGTGTGGGAAGGGTCAGAATGGTGACACCCGGGACGAATCGGTTGTCCTGCGGGTTGCTTCGGAACTCGAGTTGCGAAGGCAGACCTGTGATCACCTGTCAGTCCGGTCGATATGTGCCGCGTCTCCTCGACAGGACCGCTCCGGCCGCTCTAAAAGGAAAGCATGTCAGACCAGACACTTGATTTCGACAAGCTGAAAACATTCGTCTTCCACGTCTATTCGCAACTCAGTGGGGCCATCACATCGGGGATGATCTATCTCGGTGACAAGCTTGGTCTGTACAAGGCGATGCAGGACGCGGGTCCGCTGACAAGTGAGGAGTTGGCCCACAAGACAGGACTCAATGAGCGCTGGATCCGGGAATGGTTGCGTGCACAGGCGGGAGCCCGCCTGGTGGAATACCGGGGCGAAGGGCGTTTCGAACTATCCGCGGAGGCCGGTCTGGTCCTCGCGGAGGAGAACGCTCCCGTCTTTGCGGCAGGAGGATTCCACTCCCTACCGCACCAGATTGCGATCCTCGAACGCTTGCCCGAGGCATTCCGCAGCGGGCTGGGTCTTCCGTATGATGCGTTCGGTTACGAGGGAGCGGTCGGTATCGAGCGGTTTCTGGCGCCGTGGTTTCGTACCTTTCTGGTACCTCTGGCATTACCGGCGTTGGAGGGCGTGGTTCCCAGGTTGCAACGGGGAGCTCGGGTAGTGGATATCGGTTGTGGTGCCGGGATTGCACTGCTCGAAATGGCGCGTGCTTACCCGAAATCGGAGTTCCACGGCTACGATATTTCGGAGCATGCGCTCCAGAGAGCGCGCCAGAATCTGACCGAGTCGGGATTATCCAATGTCGCGTTCCACGACTCCAGGACCGAGCCGTTGCCCGAAGATGGCAGTGTCGATCTTTTCACCAGCTTTGACTGCCTGCACGACATGACTCATCCCGAAGAGGTGATGCGTGCCGTTCGTAGGGCCATCAAGGCGGACGGCACCTGGCTGATTGCCGATATCAATGCCAAAGACACGTTTGAGGAGAACCTCGAACGAAACCCGATGGTGGGTATGATGTATGGGATGTCCGTGTTGAGTTGTATGTCATCCAGTCTCTCGACGCCGGATGGTGCAGGGCTGGGGACGCTGGGATTTTCAGAGTCGGTGGCACGGAAGATGACGAGTGAAGCTGGATTCACACGTTTTCGCAGGCACAACTTCGACAACCCGACGAACGCCTACTACGAAGTTCGTCCGTAACGTGGTGTCATCGTTCCCTGTCAGCATAAAGCTGCCTGGGCATTCTGGCGAACTGTGACGAGACGCCGCGTGAGTTCCTGCCGGGCGGTTTCAATGGACTCTTCATCGGCGTCGTGAGGGATGCACATCGGTTCGCCGAAGGCGAAGACGATGCGCGAGAAGGGGAGCGGTACGATCGTTTTGTCCCATGATCCGACATGGAAGATCGGTTTGGCCCACCATGTGCCGGGAACGATGGGGAGCCCGGTAGCCTGCGCCAGACGTATGGCTCCCGATTTCGCGACCAATGCCGGTCCGCGTGGGCCATCCACGATCACTCCGGCGCTCACACCTCCACCGAGCAGGACATCCGCCATATGCCGCAAAGCCGCCCGTCCCCCGTGTCTGCTCGATCCGCGAACGGCACGCATGCCGAAACGTTCGACCGTATCGGCAATGATATCGCCATCACGGCTTGCGCTCACCATGACCACGCCACCGGTGCGGTTACGGAAATGATAGGGCAACATGATCATTCCTTCGTGCAATCCGGCAAAGATGATGTGCCTGCCGCCCTCGAGGCAACGATCCTCGTACTCACGGTGCAACAACGTGATGCGACTGGTGCGAAAGATCAGATACGAGCCCCAATGCAGCAGGCGGGGGAGGAGGTAGCGCAACAAGCCGTTCAGGGGGCCGCGTAGCACCTGACCTGACCAACTGCGGCGGCCGGGTCCTGGGCGGTCGCGATGTGTCACACTGTCTTGCTAGTTGCCAGCTTCGACTGCTGCAACCGGTACGCAAGACAGGTGCATCTTTCCCTGTCGAAAGTTCAACTTCGTTGCGGCAATTCGACGTTGAAGACTGTGCCATGCGGCTTGCGGGCGGCGAAGCCGATGGTGCCACCATGCGCCTGCACGAATTGGTGGACAATGGCCAAACCGAGTCCTGTGCCGTTCTCCTTCGTCGTCTCGAACAACCGGAATGGCTCGACGCCCGGAGCAATCCCAGGGCCTGTGTCCTCGATGGTGATGCGGATCCGATCGGTGCCGGTGAGCATAGCCCGGACTGCGACGGACCCAGGCCCTTGTCCGATTGCCTCGACGGCGTTCTTGATCAGGTTATCAAAGACACGTCGGATCTTCTCTTCGTCGAGCAACAGTGGAGGCATGTTGCCCTGGATGGCGCGAGAGACGGTGACGTTCCGATTCGCTGCCAGTGGTTGCCAGACGGTTACCACCTCTTCGATCAGTTCGGGGAGGCTGACGCTGTGTAAGTCAAGGCGCTGCTCTCGTGAGAAATCGAGGAACTCCTTCACCAGGCAGTCGAGATGACGGGTGGCTGCCTGAATACGTTCGATCGATTTGCGCAGAGAAGCACCAGGTATCGCCGGATCTTTGTCCAATCGATGCAACAGAAGCTGTGCTTGCATGGCGATTCCGGCCACCGGATTGCCGATATCGTGCACGATCCGGGCCGTGATGGCGCCGATGTCCGCGAGCCGCTCGCGCTGTTGCGCCAGGGCACGGGCGTCGCGCAGGTCGGCCTCGGCCTGCTTGCTTTCGGTCAGGTCTCGGACGATTCCCAGGAAGCGGCGCTCCCTCCGGTAGCGGATTTCACTGATCGAAAGATCAAGGGCGAATGTACTGCCATCTTTGCGCAATCCGACTACCTCACGCCCGATTCCGATGATGCGTGGTTCACCTGTGCTGCGATACCGACGAATGTAAATGTCGTGCTCATCACGGAACGGTGGCGGCATGAGGAGATTGACATTCTTGCCGATCACCTCTTCAGTCTGGTAGCCGAAAATACGGCTGGCGGCCGGGTTGAAGGTTTTGATCGTTCCGTCTTCATCGATGGTCACGATACCATCGACCGCGCTATCGAGGACGGCTCGTGTGTGAGCTTCGCTTTCGCGTAGTGCCCCACGTGTTACACGCAGTTGCCCCGAGTAGCGTACGGCCCGCTCCAGGGTCGTGCCGTCCAGAAACGATCTGGCGAGGTAGTAGGCTGCTCCGGCACGCATGACTCGAAGATCGGCCGTACGGGTGGGTTTTGCCGCCACGACGACGATGGGCACGTCGATGCCACGCGCCTTGGCCAGATCCAGCAGCCCGAGGGTTATTTTTTCCCCCAGAGTGTCGTCGATCAGCGCCATGTCAAAAGACTCTGCCACCAGGGCCTGCAGTGCCTCTGTCTGTTCAGCGGTGCACCGCACTTCGAAGCCGGGGCTTTTACTCGAAGTCAGGATGCGACAGATGCCGCCCTTGTCTTTGGTGTGGGACTCGACCACCAGGACGTGCAATCTTTCTTCTGTTGTTCGCGATCTTGGCATGGTTCCAGCGCTGTTGTGAGCCGATCGACTACGGGGACAAAACGGAGATGAAGCCCTTCATTCTGGTGGCATCCGATCCAACCAAGCCGCCAGACAACCGCGATGCCGGCAAAACCAGTGTCCACCATCCTCAAAGGCGGTAGGGAAATCGATTTGGCCGTCCTTCAGGCGGACCCGCTGGTGTCGCTCCCCGCAACCTGCGCATCGGACCTGGGACTCGGTCCGATGCCGTGGTGCGTTGAGGCGTGACCGTAGATCGATGACGTTACCCATTTTCCCCTTCTGTCCAGATTTTGTGACCAAATGTCAAAGGAGCCAGACATCTCGCCATCCACTTCGGCCTCAACGCTCCCATGTGGCGTACAGGCTGCCGTCATCGGGTGACCAACTATAGCGCGCCCGCCCGCGATATACTTTCTTCAGTTCGTGAACGATGCGGTGCGCCAGTTTCTGCGATGTGGTCAATACTTCGAGGACGTTGCCTTCGCGCTCGGCGGAGACAAGACGTCGCTGCGGTTGAGTGAACTGCGCCCGTTCCTCGATGTTGGCGATGCGTTCACGAATCTCTTGCTCATGGGCCGCCGCAAAGGGTCCTCGGATCACCACGCGTCCGAAGTATTCGCCACGCTCCATCTGCCGGCATGCGGGGCAGACTGTCCATTGGGCCACAGAAAGCTTTGCGTGGCTGCGTTCCCCGGCCCGGCGCCAGGTCCGTCGCGTGTAGAGCGCGCCACAGCGCTCGCAACACGTCGGGTCCGCCAGTGGCTTCTGTTTGGCTGCAACCGGCGGTTTGTTGGTGCTTTCAGCCAACCTGGGCTTAAGGGCCCGTGTCAGTCGGTCGGATCTGTGCCTCTTCCCACCACGATGCTTCGTTGCCATATCCAATCCCTCCCATGCCAGATTAAGCATTGCCGCGCCGTGGGGGAAGCCTGTGCCATGGGACGGATGACTTTCCTCAGCGGCAAGGCCGGCACGGATCGTTTGCTCGGCACAGCCCGTAGGTGGTCTCTATGCCGCCGGATCTGTGTGCAGGACCCGTTCATGCAGCATGCGGTGATTCGATCCGGTTGTGTCCTTCTCTCCCGTGTGGCGTTGCTCCTTGCTGGATGGGCCGATAGGAGAGCGACGAATGTCGGACCTCTTCTCCATCCTCGATCTCCAACCTGCTCAGGCCGTCGCTGTAGGCTGTGTCCTTGCCGCTGCTGGAATCGTCAGAGGCTTCAGTGGATTCGGGTTTTCGATGGTGGCGGTCACCTCCCTGTCGATTTTTCGCTCTCCGGCGGAAATCATTCCGATGGTGCTGCTACTGGAGATCGCCGCGAGCTTGCATCTGATGATCACCGTGTGGAGGGATGCGGATTGGAAATCTCTCCTGTGGTTGTCGGCCGGGATGCTGGCAACCACCCCGTTCGGGGTGCTTCTCCTTGCCACCATGCCACCAGAAGTCATGCGAGGCGTCGTATCACTCCTCGTTCTGACGGCTGCCCTGGGGTTGTTGAGCGGATGGCGCATGGAACGAAGACCGGGAAAGGTGCCGACCGTTGCCACGGGTGCGCTGTCGGGCTTCCTCAACGGTGCGGCATCCATTGCCGGGCCACCGGTCATCCTGTTCTATCTTTCCTCACCGACGGCAGTGCACATCTCACGCGCTTCATTGATTGCCTTCTTTCTGGGCTGTGACGTGATTGCGTTGCTCATGGGCGGGGCATACGGATTGGTGACATCGCAAACCCTGATACGCGCCGCAGTTTTTCTTTTCCCTGTGGCCATTGGTGTCGTGATCGGAAACCGTGGCTTCCGGAATCATGATCCGGCGACAGCGCGCCGCCTGATCCTTCTCCTGCTCGTTGCGTTGTCCGTCGCAGGACTGTTGCGCGCGGTTTTGTTGGCTTGAGTCCGCTCCCTTATCCTCGTCGAACCGCGTGGCTGTACAGGACTTCCCACATTTTATCAAGCTGCATGTGAAGGCGTAGGGTACGCGCCTGAGTCGACTGCG
>CAZEWD010000069.1:0-12480 GCA_964515725.1 uncultured Binatia bacterium (SeqCode) | reverse complement strand
CGACTCACCTCGATTTTTGGAAGGCTCTGTGTCTCGCTCAGGAACTGTTGCCGCCGGGAAAGCGGCACCATCCGTACGACCGGAGCATCCAATCCACCATGAACGGGAACCAAATCGGGCATTTCATCAACTCCTTCGGATTTTCGGTTGCGCCGCGGCGGGTGCGCCGTCGTCGCTGGTCAATCGGTCCTTCTCGCGTGCCGGAGGCTTCGGTGCAAGATCCCCGTGTCAGAGTGAGGGAGGTTGGGCGAGACAGCCCCGGCAGTCGCCGGTCTTGTGGAGAACGACCGTCCGTGGCCCCTGGATTCCGTCGTACACCTGCAGAAATCCAACTTGTTCCGAAAGGCCGAGCAGATCGATGATGATCTGCAGGGAAGCGGTACCGATTGCCCACAGGCGAAGCGAGGTTTCGGGTGGGCTGGGATGCCGCCCGGCGTGCGTGTCGATTGCGCGCAACGCACAATCGACGCACGCCGTCATCCCGGCCTGGACGAGGGTGACGCCGGCAACACCCGAACGGGAGACAACGAGGTGAGATCGCGGCGCCGGGGATAGGGCGGGCAGAGGCCTGGGACCGACGGTCTGGACGAAGGCATCCGCCGAGGTTCCGGCAGGATCGTCGCGCACGCCGATCTGGCAGCCGGCCGGAACGCCCCTGGGCATGTGAGCCGTAATCCGTGCCGCCGTCAGGATCTCGCCGATGCCGGCCTGTGCCAGCATCATGGCAAGGTGTCTCGAGATTTCTTCATCACCGGCAATGGCCACGCGACTCCTCAGGAGTCGTGTCTGACCGGTGCCGCCCACATCCCGCAGGATGATCTGCCGGCTGAAACGCTCGATCTGTTCGTCAGTCAGCATGACCGTGGCGCGCACCGGTCTTTCCCGCGGTGTTCCGCCGGCTGCGACGTTCCCGCCAGCCAGCCCAGAGGTGCGTGCTCAGGTAGCGATCTCCGAAATCGCTGAAAATCACCACGATGACTCCCTCGCTCAGTTCTCTTGCCACCTTCAGGGCGCCGGTGAGGGCGGCGCCTGAGGATTGACCGACGACGATGCCTTCCTCTTCGCCCAGGCGGTAGACCAACTCGTAGGCTTCGTCGGTGGCCACGCTGATCTTCCGATCCAGTTCTTCCTCATGATAGATCCCCGGCACGAGCGAACTGGCCATGTGCTTGAGACCTTCGAGTCCGTGCCAGGCATCGTCCGGCTCCACCGCAATCACCTGGATGCCGCGGTTGCGGCTTTTCAGGTAGCGGCCCGTACCCATGATGGTGCCGCCGGTTCCGATCCCAGCAACGAAATGCGTGATCTGGCCGCCCGTGTCGTTCCAGATTTCCGGCCCGGTGCTCTCGAAGTGGGCGAGCGGGTTCACTTCATTGAAATACTGATCCGGTTTGAAGTAGCGCTGCCGGTCCGATTCGTAGAGTGTTCGGCAGAGCCGGATGGCGCCGTCTGAGCCTTCCATGGCGTCGCTGAAGACGACCGAGGCGCCGTAAGCGGCAACGATTTTCTTGCGCTCCGCGCTGACATTGGCGGGCATGACCAGTTCGACCGGATATCCCAGCGCCGCGCCGGCCATGGCCAGGGCGATTCCCGTGTTGCCGGAGGTCGAATCGAGAATCGTCTTTCCTGGCTGGAGCTTTCCGGTTCGTAAACCATCACGTACCATCCAGACGGCGGGACGATCTTTGACCGATCCTCCGGGGTTGAGACCTTCGAGCTTGGCGAAGATCCTGACTTTCGACGGGAGAGTGCCTCGCAGGCGCTGGATTTCGAGCAGGGGTGTGTTGCCGACGAGATCCAGCACCGATTCGACGCGCAGCGGCCGCTGCGTGGTCACCACCTTTGCGGACGGCATCGCCGGCGCGGGCACCCGCTTCAACCTCCCGCAATTGCCGGAACGATGGAGACCTCGTCCCCTTCTTTGACGTTGGTGTTCAGACTGTCCAGGAACCGGATGTCATCGCCATTGACGTAGATATTGACGAACCGGCGTACCTTGCCGTCCTCGTCGCAAAGGCGTTCCTTGATTCCCGGGTGCTTTCGTTCCAGATCGTCGAGAACCGCGCCGATGTTGGCGCCCACTGCAGAAATCTCCTCCGCGCCTCCCGTGAAGCGTCTGAGCGGTGTTGGGATTCGTACGCGTATGCCCATGTCCATCTCTCCTGACTGAAAGGTGCATTCCCCTCTACGGGTGTTCGTCCTTCGTGGTAGCCGGGAACCTTCCCGGGATGCAATACGTCCGTCAAACGATGGATCCGTGAGGGATCAGGTGCCCGGCCTGTCCGGCGGCATCTCGCAGGCGGGGCAATGTGGCTGTCTCATCCACGGAATGGTTCTCCAACGGCCCACACGGGCATCGTACGTGAGCAATCGATTGGTCAACAGATGCTCGAAGCTGCCCTTGAGATAGGCGAGTGCCTGCGCCGCCTGGATTGCTCCGATACAAGCAGTCAACCCGCCCAGGATCCCGGCCGTCTGGCAGCTCGGAGTATCGCCGTCATCGAGGGCAAGTGGAAAGACACACCGCAGACAGGCGCTTTTGTGAGGGAGCACCGTCAGACTTTGGCTGAGCCAACCACTCACACCGGCATGGGACAACGCCACTCCGGTTTGGAGGGCGACGTCATTGAGGAGGAATTTCGCCTCGGGACTATCCGTGCCGTCGATGATGAAATCGACCCCGCGGCAGAGCTGTCTGGCGTTTGACCGGTCGAGGCGACATTCCTCTGCGATGACATTCGTCCCCCGAGCGATGGATCGGAGGCGTTCGGCGGCTGCGACCACCTTGGGTTTGCCGAGATCGTGCTCGTCAAACAACAGTTGGCGCGGCAGGTTCGACAGAGCGATCCGGTCGTCATCGGTGAGGATGAGTTCGCTGACGCCCGCCTCGCACAAGGCAAGCGCGGCCGGACATCCAAGACCACCGACTCCGACGATCAGCACACGCCCGCGGATCGCCGGCGGCACGGCAGAGGGAATTTCGGGTTTCTTGCTCAATAGTAGGTACGGCCGCGCCCGAACGGGTCGAACGGGGGCGCGATGGCAGGCCCCGGCATGCCGGATGGCCGTTGCGAGAATTTCGGTATGTCGATGCCAGGAATCTGGACCGTCTCGAAGGCAGACGGGGACCGCTGCCTGCCGTTGGCGGCGAGCAGCATGCCGATCGGGTCGGATGAGAGGGAGCCATGCGGCGCATCGAGGTCCTGGAGCGCCTTCTGGGCTGCCACGGCGGATGGAGTGCCCGCCTGTAATTGCGTGATGGCACGGTAGGCGAGCACGGCGTCGGTCGTCCTTCCCTGCGAACGGTAGATCTGCGCCAACCGGAGCAGCCCCTTCGCAGCGGAAGGCGTCTCTCCATACTGCGCCCCAGCGGTGAGCAACCGGATCTCGGCAGCCTTCATTTTGCCACGTTTTTCATAGAACTCGGCGATGTACAGTTCGTGTGCCGCCAGGTTCTCGCGACATGTATCCAACTCTTCGCGCGCCAGTTCTGCATACGGACTGCCTGGATACTGCCGGGAGACGGTGAGCAGATAGGTCTGCGCGTTCTGTGCCGCCGTCTGGTCACGGTCGATCGTGCTGAGCTGCCGCATATAACACATACCCAGCATGTAGCCGACAAACGGGAGATGAGAGCTGGTCGGGTGGCGCCTCTGGAAGTCGGTCAGTGCCACGACAGCTTCCGCGTAGCTGCCGTCGAGGTAGTGGGCATGCGCGATCTTCAGTTCGGCCTCTTCCGTATATTCGCTGAACGGATGCTGATCGAGGAGTTCACGATAATCTTCGATGGCCAGGTTGAGTGCGCCGCTTTTGAAGTTCGAGGTCGCTTCGCGAAAGTACTCTTCCGCGCTGCGGGAAGGCTTGGCGCTGCATCCTGCGATGAGGACGGCCACGCAAACCAGATACGGTGAAATTTTCGGTTTCATCTCGTTCCTCGGTGTGAATCGCGCCCAGCAGGTTCCGGGCGGTTCGTGTTGCGGCGCGTCATCTGTGTGTCTGGCTCTCTCCTGCAATAGAACACGAACCCCTGGCGAATCCTAGCGCCCGGCAGTGGCGCCTCGTTACGGGACACCCTCGGCCGGTCGCAGTTGGTTCTCCGTTGCGGTGCCTCTCGGCGGGGTGGCTCAGGGACGTCCGGCGCGCCGCGCCATGCCGGCGGCCGGAGGCGCTCCCGGGCGTTGGGAGAGAGCCGATTCGACGCGTTCCATGATCAGGCGGAAGGAAGGCTCGCACTGCAGGACCAGATCGTCGTAGAGATCTTCCAGCGTGGTCTGTTCCAGTGCCACGGAGATGGCAAGGACGTCGTCCGGGGTCGAGGCCGAAGACGCCTGGGTCTCCAGAACCTGCAATTCGCTATCCAGCAAATCCAGGCGTTCTGCAAAGTCGGGGAGAAAGTTGCCCGACTGATCCGATTCCTGGAAGGTCTTCATCTCGCGTTCGAGAACATCCGCGTGTGTTTCCTCGGCCAGGGCCAATTCGCGCCAGAGTCTGACCCGGTCATCGTCCCGGTCGAAGCGTTCGGCCAACTGGCGGTAGACGGCAGCCGTGCGTGTCGCAATGGCACTGCATCGTTGCAGAATTTCGATCAGATACATCGGTCATCCTTTGTTTGCGTCAAGCTTGAATGGAATCGTCGTGGGTCGCAAGCCATGGATCGCAGGGAAAAAAAAGAGGCCCCATGACAACGGGGCCTCTGGAAAAGCGGGTGACCGGGGTCGAACCGGCGACCTTATGCTTGGCAAGCATACGCTCTAGCCAACTGAGCTACACCCGCGCGGCGGCTGTGGTCTGTAGCGAAGCGGTGGGAGGAAGTCAAAGTCGCCCCGAAAGAAACGGACCGTGCCGCGGGCATTCACTTTTCCAGTACACTGATCGGCATCTCGTCCGTGTCGGATACGCCGTGTTCCGTGTCGATGAGGGTCAGTTGGGCCAGATACTCACCGGGTTTCGTGTAGACGTGCTCGGTTTCGGTTCCGGTCGTTCCGGGCGAGCCATCTCCGAAATCCCACCTGAATTCTCCCTCCGCGTCGGTGCACATCCCATCTGCCGTGAAACGAACCCGCAGCGGAGCCGGACCTTCATCGACATCGGGGGTGATGATTGCGACGCAACTCGGTTCCAGCGGCGCGTTCACCACAGGCTCGCCGGCGGCCGGTGCGGCCTTGGGCAATCGTCCTTCGGGAATGACCGGTGCCGGACTCTCTTCCGTCGTCTGGTTGCACCCGATGACCAGGAAGCCGAGCGCTACCAGTATCCATAAATTTTTCATCGCCTCTCCATCTACGATCATCGAGACGTCGCGTCATCCACCTGGATCTCGACGTCCGCCTGTGCCCACTGGGATTGCCCGTTGATCACGGTCAGCCGGACGGAATACGTTCCCGGGGTGCGATAGGTGTGTGAGGTGGGGTTGCTGAAGTCACGGGAGCCGTCACCAAATTCCCACAGGAACCGCAAGGGTCCTGGGACGTCGTCTAAGACGGCCCGAAACCGCGTGGTCAACGGTGCGATGCCGATATCCGGGTCCGCTTCAATTTCGATGTCGAACCCCTGTTCCTCCACGATGATCAGCGCCTCGTCCGAGTCTGCCACGACACCCCGGCGTTCAGCGCTCAGGGCTACGGTGTACTCACCTGGCTGCCAGAAGACGTGCTCGACCTCGATACCGGAGGCCGGCAGGCTGCCGTCGCCGAAGTCCCAGCGGAACCTCAAGCCGGGCACATCGGTATCGCCATCTGCTGCGCAGCGAACGGACAGCGGTGCGCCACCAGTGTCCGGTTCACATTCGATACGCACCGAGACCGCATCCGAGGAGTGCAACCCGCGCCCTGCCGGCGCAACGGCTGGCTCATCGGATGGCTCTGCTGGGGTTGGCCGGGCCCGGATCGGAGTCTTTTCGAGCTTGCCGGCGCGTGCGGCGAAAGCCGGTGCCGTTGCGGTCGGGGTGGCCGATTCTTTCGTCGTATCGCCCGAGTTGCTGCATCCGGCGCAGATCGTCAAGGCGACGATGAGCTGCGCCAGATAGCGACCTGGCAGGTCGCGCGTTGTCTGAGACATGCGTCACGGCTCATAATGGCGGGAGATCCGGGAGTCAACGAAACTCCTGATCGCCAGCGGCGCCCCGATTGCCTTGCTTTGCGGTGCGGGTGAGGTTAGTTTCGGCGCCCGGGAGTACGGCGGCGTACCCAAGTGGTTAAGGGAGAGGTCTGCAAAACCTTTATGCAGCGGTTCGAATCCGCTCGCCGCCTTTTCTTTCCAACCCTCCTGTGAATGCCGGCCTGACGGTGGGTCTGCGCCGTCAGGCCGGCGTCCTCGGTCGAGTTCAGAGTTTTTCGAGGATGTTCTGGGCGCTCGAGACCACCAGGTCAGGACCTGAATCGACGAGCAGTTCCTTGACCTTGCCGTCGTCGACGATCATCGCATAACGCTTCGAACGGACACCCATCCCGAAGCCACTGGCATCCAGTTCGAGTCCCAGCGCTTTGGTGAACTCGGCGTTTCCGTCCGCGACGACTCTCACCTTTCCGCCGGCATTGTTCTGTTTGCTCCACGCGTCCATGACGAAGGCGTCATTCACCGCAACACAGATGATCTCGTTTACGCCCTTTGCCTTGATCGCATCGGCCATCTCGATGAAGCCGGGCAGGTGCTTGAGGGAACAGGTGGGTGTGAAGGCCCCGGGGACCGCGAAGAGCACCACTTTCCGGCCCTTGAAAAGATCGCCGACGGTCGTGTCCTTCGGACCGGATTCTCCGATTTCCTTCAATTTGATTCCCATGGGGAGAGTGTCGCCTGTTTTGATTGCCATTGTCGTTTCTCCTTTCGTGCAATCAGGTTCTATGAGGTCGAGATCGCCGGTCTCCCATCCGCCCACGGCCAGTCACCGCCCGTGCCGTGCCTCGTGCCGATGGCCGCCGGGCTGACTCTACGGCAACCTCTGTTCCTCTGATCATCGTGGTAGTGCGCCCATCGTCCGAGCGCAACATCACAATCAGCAGATATCGTCCGATAACAGGAGGAGCCTGTCCAGGAACTCACATTGTGCCGGAATCATCAGATCTCGCGCCCGATCGGCCCGATAAAAGCGGCACACGTCGTTTTCCCGATCCGCCGGGATGCAACGTCCCTGCTCGGCGATGGAGTCGAGGCGGTCGGGCGCGACGGTGGCCCAGAAGGCATACACCTGTTTCCCTGCCTTCTGTCGGACACTGCCGAGGGCACGGTGTACACGAACCCGCAAACCCGTCTCCTCGAAAGTCTCCCGCAGGGCTGTCGCGATCAGATCTTCACCCGGTTCTACGATGCCCTTCGGGATCCCGAACAGAGGTCGCCGGAAACTTGCGCCACGCGGGTGGACGAGCAGCACTTCCAGTGCGGGACCACTCCCCCGTGTCACCAGGCAACCGGCCGAAATGGGTGCAGCGCCGCGGCGGGTTTCAGGCGTGGTCTTTCCTGTTGAACGGGTGTCCGCTCCGTTTTCTTCTGCGGCGGGCGGCCCTGTCGCTGCCTTTCCCCTGCCTCGGTGTGAGGGTGTCAGGTTGGCCTCCCCGCCGGAAATCTGCCTAGCGCTGCCGGGTCCGCCCGGCACGGCGTGCTCGGGCCGTGGCAAGTCGCACGAATGCCGCCGCGAGTTCCGGATCGGCCAGCGGCGGAAGGGCCGGGAGTTCCGGCGTGAGGGAAGTTTCCGCTGGAGCTGCAAACCGGTCTATCGAGGCCCTGGCTGGCTTCTTTTCGACGGCTCCCGATTCGAAGTTCAAGTCGCGCAGGAGTTCCTCACCGAGCCGGGCATTCAGCCGATTCCGTAGGTCTTCCTTGAGAAACTGCAGTTCCTGTAACCAACTGTGCGAATCGACGAGAACGGTCAGAATGCCGTTGCGGAATTGTTCGGGTTGCGTGTGCCGTGCGATGGCATCGCCGACCTCTTCATCCCAGAACCCCCAGATCTGATAGGCGCGCAGATTCTGTTCGCTGTCGAAACGCCGCAGGACGCTGCCCAGGGTTTCGCTGATCCGAGTGGTTTGCTGTGGTCTGCGCTGCATGGTGCGACGAGTTTACCGGCTCCTCGCATCAATCGCGAGGATCTGGATTTTTCGAATGCAAAATGATTGACACGCCCAATATCTTGTGGCTTATAAGCCGTTCCCATACAATAACTGGTGCCGGACGGAGGAATGATGGCCGAGGCGGTGCGCAAGCGCAAGGCGGCGCGGGGGGTGGCCCTCGCGGCGGATCACGTGGAAATCAAAGAAACTTCGAGCAAGAGACGGGGCTTGACTTTCCGTCCCTATTTCACCCGGCCCGGCGTCGATCCGTTCGACACCGTCGAGTGGGAGTTGCGCAGTGCCGTCATCAGCGGCGAGAAAGGTGAAGTCGTTTTCGAGCAGCACGACGTCGAGATCCCGCGGCAGTGGTCGCAGCTTGCGACCAGTGTGGTCGTCTCGAAGTACTTCCGCGGTCCTCTGGGCAGTCCCGAGCGCGAGCACAGTGTGCGCCAACTCATCGGGCGTGTGGTGCGAACCATTCGCGGCTGGGGCGAGCAACAGGGATATTTTGCAACGGCAGCCGATGCCGAGGTTTTCAGTTCGGAGCTGACCCATCTGTTGCTCGAGCAGAAAATGTCCTTCAACAGCCCTGTCTGGTTCAACGTCGGCATCGAACCCAGGCCTCAGTGTTCGGCCTGTTTCATCCTCTCCGTGGACGACACGATGGAGGGGATTCTGGGCTGGTACCGGAATGAAGGAATCATCTTCAAGGGTGGATCGGGTTCCGGCGTGAATCTTTCGCGCATCCGTTCTTCGAAAGAGAAGCTGGCCGGTGGTGGCACGGCATCGGGACCCGTCTCCTTCATGAAAGCGGCGGACGCTTCGGCCGGTGTGATCAAGTCGGGTGGCAAGACCCGGCGCGCCGCCAAAATGGTGGTGTTGAACGTCGAGCATCCGGATATCGTGGAGTTCATCCGTTGCAAGGAGGAAGAGGAGAAGAAGGCGTGGGCTCTGATTGACGCGGGCTACGATTCTTCCCTGGATGGTCCGGCCTATGGTTCGGTGTTCTTCCAGAATGCCAACAATTCGGTGCGTGCCAGCGATGCCTTCATGCGGGCGGTCGAAGCGGATGGCGCCTGGCAGACGCGCTACGTCCTGACCGGAGAGGTCGCCGAGACGCTTCGGGCGCGAGAAATCCTGCGGAGGATCGCCGAAGCCACCTGGGTCTGTGGTGATCCGGGCATGCAGTTCGATACGACGATCAATGCGTGGCACACCTGCCCCCATGCAGGCCGCATCAACGCGTCGAACCCATGCTCCGAATACATGCATCTGGACGATTCTGCGTGCAATCTTGCATCGCTCAATCTGATGAAGTTCACCAATGATCTGGGCGAATTCGATGTCGAATCTTTCCGGCGCGCCGTCGACATCACGATTACCGCACAGGACATTCTGATCGACAATTCCAGCTACCCGACGGCGGAGATCGGCAAGAATGCCCGGGCCTTCCGCGAACTGGGGCTGGGTTATGCGAACCTGGGCGCGTTGCTGATGTCGCTTGGTCTGCCGTACGACTCCGAGGCCGGACGGCAGTATGCCGCGGCAGTCACTTCGTTGATGTGTGGCGAGGCGTACGCCCAGTCAGCCCGTGTCAGCGAGCAGATGGGACCCTTCGCGGGATACGAGAGGGACAGTGAAGCGATGCTGGGCGTGCTTGCGAAGCATCGCGGGTACGCGCACAAGCTCGATCCTGCACTGGTGCCTCTCGAATTGCTGACGGCGGCGCGTTCGGTGTGGGACGAGGCGCTACAACTCGGCGAGAATTTCGGTGTGCGAAATTCCCAGGCCACGGTGCTCGCTCCTACGGGAACGATCGCGTTCATGATGGATTGCGATACGACCGGTGTGGAACCGGACATTGCGCTCGTGAAGTACAAGAAGCTGGTGGGCGGTGGTGTATTGAAGATCGTCAACAACACCGTGCCGCGTGCGCTCAAGAGGCTTGGATACGAGTCGAAGGATGTGCAAGCGATCATCGAGTACATCGACGAGCACGATACGATCGAGGGTGCGCCCGGTCTAAGGGATGAGCACGTTGCGGTGTTCGACTGTGCGTTCAAACCGGCCAAGGGGGCACGCTCGATCCATCACATGGGCCACTTGCGTATGATGGGAGCCGTACAACCGTTCCTTTCGGGGGCCATCTCGAAGACCATCAACATGCCGAATTCGGCAACGGTCGAAGAGATCATGGAGGCGTATATCGAAGCATGGCGTCTGGGCGTCAAGGCAGTTGCCATCTATCGTGATGGTTGCAAACGCACCCAGCCTCTGAACACCCGGAAGACGGAAAAGACAGCGGCACCGGCGCCGGTTCAGGCAGTGACGGAATTCCAGCCCGTGCGCCGGCGTCTGCCCAACGAATGCCGCTCCACGCGGCACAAATTCGATATCGCAGGTCATGAGGGATACATCCACGTCGGCCTGTACGAGGACGGCCAGCCGGGCGAGATCTTCATCAAGATCGCCAAAGAAGGCAGCACGGTCTCGGGACTGATGGACACGATCGGCATCCTCACCTCGATGGCGCTGCAATACGGGGTGCCCCTGGAGGTGCTGGTCGACAAGTTCAGCCACGTGCGTTTCGAGCCTTCGGGTTTTACCAGAAATCCCGATATTCCGATCGCCAAGTCTCTCATCGACTATGTGTTCCGTTATCTGGGGGCGCGTTTTCTCAGCCCCGAACATCGGTCCAGTATCGGGATCATCTCGACGGAGCCCCCAGATGCGTCACCCGCCCCGGAAAAAGGAAATAAGGCACTCGCGGTGGGGGCGCTGGGCTTCAGCCCGCAGGCCGATGCGCCGAGCTGCCACGAGTGTGGTTCGATCATGGTGCGCAACGGCAGTTGTTACAAGTGTCTGAATTGTGGGGCCACCAGCGGCTGCTCGTGAGCGGCTTCGTGGTGGAGTGGCAAGCTGTGGGAGCGGGATGGTGTGGAGCTGTGCTGGGGGGCGGTTGTCCTGCTTGTGGTGTGGCGGCCGAGGTTGACTCGGGCGGGGCGCCTTCAGCCGTGGCGCCCCGCGGCTGGGTTTTCCGCGGCTCCTGTGGTGAGTCGCTGAAAAAGGGTCGATTTCTGAAAATCCAGCAGCTCCTTTGCATGTTCGGCTGGCTCGCCCAGCATGAACTGCTGGACCAGGACACCGGCCAGCGTCACCATGATCAGCTCCGCTTCGCGCTGTGGATCGATGGCGCCATGAAAGATGCCGCGCACGCGGCCGCTCTCGAGCACGTGGACGATCGAACTCCGATACATGCCGTAGAGTTCGTTTACGCGTGACAGCCCCTCGTCCGGGTGACTCTCCGTGCGTAACATCAGGCTCATGAAGAAGCGCACCGAACCGACGTTCTCGTTGACGAAATCGTAGAAGGAATCGATCAGGCGCGCGATCTGCGCCGGTTCATCGAGATCCTTCATGTCTTCCGTGTCGATGAAATACGGCTCCAGCGTCTTGCGCAGGGCGAATCTGTAAAGTTTTTCTTTGTTGTCGAAATGCCAGAAGATGAGCGCTTTGCTGACCCTCGCCTCACGGGCAATCTGCGAAAGCGAGGTCGATTCGTAACCCTGTTCCGCAAAGAGGCGGGTTGCCGCTTCGAGAATTTTTTCCCGGGCCTGGCTCGCATCGGCCGTGCCGATCTCCACTGCCGCGCTCATGACGGGCAGGCTACTGGAAATGCGCGTTTGAAGTCAATCGCGCGTTTTACTGCGTAGAATCAACGGCTTGTCGCGTTTGCCGGTTGTAACGCGCCGGCCGTGATCGGGACGGTGCGGTGGTGTTTTGGTGCTCGAAAGTCTGCTGCGCCTTGTGGTATCGGACCTTGACCGCACCGCCACGAAAGGGAGGAGTCCATATCTTGGACCTCGTCGAGCTTGCCCCCGACATTTACGCTTGTCTCCAGGAAGATCGCGGTCTTGGCACCAGTAACTCGGGTTTGATCAACCGGGGTGGCGGTCTGGTGATCGACACTTTCTGGGATCTCCCCCACACGCGCCAGATGATCGAACTCTACAGCCGTGTCTGGCGCCATCCGGCCCGCCGCGTCGTCAATACACATCACAACGGCGACCACTGTTGGGGAAATCAACTGTTTCCGGCAGCCGAGATCATCGGGCCTCGTTGGTGCCGCGATCACTTCACCCGGGAGAGTCCGGCATTCCTGCAGCAGCTTGCCTCGTTGAGCGCACATCCGGACCCCGCCCTGGCCAGCTTTGCCGCTGCCTTTGCCGGTTGGGACTTCGGTGGAATCGAACTCCACCCACCGACCACCGTTTTCGATGAGCGTTTGTCTCTCGATCTCGACGGGGTCGCGGTGGTCGACGTCGCGGCCGAGCGCGACGACGGGCCGATGCTCGCCGCCTGGTCGGCGAGTGGACGGGTCGCCATCGTCATACATTCCCGGGGCGCGTCATGACGATCGTCGCCCTGAGTGCCGCGA
>CAZEWD010000068.1:9471-12519 GCA_964515725.1 uncultured Binatia bacterium (SeqCode) | reverse complement strand
CTTCGAGCCTCTTGCGGAATCGTTCTCGCGAATCGGCCTCCAGGGAGATCGAAAGCGGCTCTCGAGGTAGTCGAATGGCACGAATTCCGAAACGATCAGCCAGACGCATCACGATTCCCAGCACACTTGGGTGTACGTGGATGTTCAGGTGCCCATCGATGTGGGAGAGAGGGATTCCTGTGGACAGGAACTTTTCGAGTTGGGCACAGATCTCACGCTCGATCTGTGCGCGAATCCCGGGAGTGAAAAAATAGCGCAGGCCGGTCCCCACAGGTGCCTGGCGAAACATTCCGTCGGGACCGGCCAGTCGCGGAATTTCGATCGGCGCAAGTGTCGAGCGCCCCTGAAGGAGTACGAGGTGCAGCCCCACGGACAGTGCCGGTGTCGCACGCGCCATCTCGACAGCTTCTTCCACCGCCGCGCCATTCACCATGAGGCTGGCATTCGTCAGTACACCCTCCTCGTGCGCCTGCAGAATCCCGGCATTCACGCCTGGTGAAAGCCCGAAATCATCCGCTGAAAAGATCACCCGACGTGGGCCCGTCATGATCCACCCGGGGATCCTGCTTCTTCTCCGGCCACGGCCATGACCTGTTGCCGCGACCAGATGAACAAGCCGGCTGCCGCCCAGGTCAACTCGCGAATGCGCCGCACGATCCCCAGCGCGAGTCCTTTCGCCGGATCGAGTCCCAGAAGAGTAAAGATGAGGACCTTTCCTCCTTCCTGCGTCCCGGCTTTCGCGGGCACGAAGAACAGGAGACCGTCGATCGTGGCGGAGAGCACCTCGATGGTCACCGCGCGACTCAACGTCACCGGCACATCGAGAAACAGGAGGATCAGATAGATCTCGACGACTCCCATGGCCCAGCCGGCGGCAAAGGCAAAGGTCGAGACAAGGAACGGACCGACTGCATGCCCGTGAAAACGAATGATTTCCGCATCCAATCGTTCGAGTCGGTGGAGCAACTCCGGTGTATGGGACAAGCCCAGGCGGCGGAGTATCCGTAGGACGGGCGCAAACATGCCGCGACGCTGCAACAGGAGAAGCGCTGTGGCGACACCCCCGAAACCCAGCAAAAGGACGAAAAGGCCACGGCGCATAGACGGATCGAACGGCAGATCACGCGACACAAAGGCAAGCCCGGCCAGAATGAATGCAATCTGACCGACAGTCTGTGTCAGCTTGGCAACCGTGATCGACGCCAACAGTTCGGTGCTCCCCGCCTGCCCGCGCAACATTCTCAGCCGCACGAATTCTCCACCGATCGTTGCCGTCGGAGTCACGTAGTTCACTCCGTCTCCCGCCATACGAGCTGCCAGGAGTCTGCGGAATCCAATGGGTGGTCGCGGCGGCGCAAACGCGGCGCGCCAGCCACTGGTGTTGGCAAGAACCGCCAGGAACTCTTGCGCGATGATGGGCAGGATCCCCCAGCCTACCAATTTCAGATTGGCCAGCACGGAGCCAAGGCCGAGCTGGCGCAGCAGAAAAACGAAGAGCGCAATGCCGGCAAGCAGAAGCGCGCGTTCGGCGACGCGTACGGCGCGCGATCCAGCCATCTGAACCGCGCTTACGCCGCCTCTCGCCAGCGGTAGACGAGCACCAGGGCAATGGCGAACCCATAGGTCCCAAATGCCGCACCCCAGACAAACCAGTGCAATCGCCCCGCAATCGCGAGCAGCACGAGAAGATAGGCGAAATCACGGTTCATGAGAGATTCGAGACCCGCCAGGATGCGCTGGCGCAGCCGCCCCTTCCAGGTGTGTGGCGGTCCACCACTGCGAGCAAAACCGGGGCGATGCACGAGAAAGAAATAACTCGCCACACACGTACAGGCGAAGCCGCCCAGCAAAATCGCCATCAGGGTCAGATAGGGCCCATGTGGATCGGAACGGTACATGCCAATGGCAAGTCCTGCGAACAGGGTCAGATGGACGAGGTTGTCGGTCGTCACGTCGAAAATCTGGCCAAAGGCCGATTCCCGGAACGTCAGCCGTGCCACCTCACCATCGCACCCGTCGATGATCGTCACACACAAGAACAACAGGGTTCCCGCAAGAGAGGTCCCGTATGAGCCGGCTGCCAGGAGCAGTGACGCCAGCAGGCCAAGGCTCGTGCCGATGATCGTCAGGTGATTCGGCCGCAACCCTGTGTGTCGAACGAGAAAACGACTGATCCGAAGTGAAATACGCCGGTCGATGTAATGGGCGAGTGGTCCGTCGCTCTCCGCACTGTCCGCACGCATGCGGGCACAAAGGGCTTGCTCGGCTTGTTTGACGGACGCGGCATCACGGATCGGCACCAGCACTTCGTTTTCGAGGTGGATCCGCTCGGCGCCCAACCCGCTCAGTTCCTGCCAGAGTCCGTCGGACTCCGGGCGCACCATTGTTCGGACACGGTCACTGTCGACACCTTCGAAACGGTAGCGCGCCACGGCATCGCCCATCGGCGAGCTGAAAACCTGGGGGCGTCCGTTCAACGGAATCTCTTGCACTCGGCGTAGAAGATTTGCGGTAAAGACTCGATCGCTCGGGATTACGGTGATCTGTTCACCGTACAATGAAGGGAATTCCGGACTCACTTCGACAGCACGCGTCCGCGTATCGGAACGAAGCAGGCGGCGGACCCGTTCCATCTCACGACCGCCGACGACGACGATACGGTCGAAGTCTCCACGCAACACGGAAAGCACCGTCCGTTGCAGAACGGGCAGGCCCGCAACTCGCATGAAACTAGCCTCGGTGGGCGGAAGAATGAGCGCCGTCTTCAAAACACACCTCACACCCCATCAGGGTGGTGGTATCTCCATAGCCTCGTTCTGGCGGTCCGACGCATAGGCCAGATGCAACATCTGCACGCACAGAGCCGCTTCCGCAAGGTTATCCCGACCCTGTGCCGGCGATGCGAGCGCCGTTTGGAATTCATCGATGACACCGGAGAACCAGTCGGGATGATGCGATCCTACAGACAGCCCGGAAGACAGGCGCTGCGTGCGGGCGCCCGCCCGCTCCGTAACGGACAGCAGATCCTCGTCGACGGCGAGTTCGCCG
>CAZEWD010000068.1:0-9461 GCA_964515725.1 uncultured Binatia bacterium (SeqCode) | reverse complement strand
CCACCGATCTTCCAGCTCGTGTGCCGTCCCTCGGCCGCCCACGTCAAACGGATCTCCCCGGTCAGACTGGGAAAATCGACAACGCAGTGGACGGTGTCCTCCACCTCCGCTTCGGAGTACCGCTGACGTCCCAGTTCTGCACGGATTCGCAGTGGGCGCTCCCCAGCCAGAGCGAGGAGCAGGTAGAACGTATGCCAGCCGTGATCGACCAGAATGCCGCCGCCGGCAACGGACTTGTTCATGCGCCAGTTCTCTCCCGTGGTCACCGAACAACCGTTGCGCGCCGTATCGAAGCTCACTGTTCGGACCGACCCGATCGCACCCTCACGCACAAGGCTGAGCACCGCCCGGAAGGCCTCGGAATATTTCCAGTTATGAACGGTGTGCAGGACGATCCCCGCATCACGGACCCTATCCTGAAGGGCATGCAACTCCTGCAACGAGGTGGTCAACGGCTTCTCGCACAACACGTGCACGCGGGCCTGCGCCGCTGCTTCGATGGCAGCACGATGGAGAGCGGGGGGTGCGCAGACATCGATGAAATCGAGCGTCTCGGTAGCAAACAAACGTTCGAGACTATCGTAGACCCGCGCCTCTGGCAGTCTTTCACACGCGAGCGAACGGCGGGCTGGATCGGGGTCTACAACGGCAAGGATGCGAAAGTCCGGACGTTCGAGCCACCCCACGGTGTGGCCGTGCGCCGCAACATTGCCAAAGCCGACGATCGCCCCCCTATGCGGCTCATTCATTTCCGGTGCAATCCCTCATGTTCGATCTCAGCGAACACTTCGTCGAGGATCGTCAGACCATCACGAGCTTCTGTCTCCGTCAGGACCAACGGTGGGTTGATCCGCACACGGGCGAAATAACCCATCAACAGCAAACCGCGGCGCAGTGCGCCCAGGAAGATACGTTCCGTGACGGCGGAAGGAAGGGGCTCCCTGGTGGCACGGTCCTTCACCAGATCCATTCCAATCAACAGACCGCGCCCTCGTACGTCGCCGATGAACTCGTACTTCTCCTGCAAGGCACGCAACCCGTCGAGCAGGAAGCCACCGACGTGAGCCGAATTCTCCACCAGTTTGTCATCGAGGATCGTGCTCACCGTGGCCAGTGCTGCTGCCGCAGCCAGAGGGTTGCCCCCGTAGCTCGAGGAGGACGAACTCGGCTTCGAAAAAGGCATGGCCGAAGTGATGTCCTCACGCGAGATCAATCCGGTTACCGGGAATCCATTCCCAAAACCTTTGCCGATGGTCATCACATCCGGCTCGGTGGTGGTGTGTTCGACACCGAATCGAGTGCCCGTACGGCCAAAGCCCGTGATCATTTCGTCAGCAATCAACAATGCCTCGTTCTCGCGCGCAATCTCCTGCACTCCGGGAAGAAACTCGGGCGGCGGCACGACATTGCCAGCGGTGCCCTGGATCGGTTCGACGATGATGGCCGCAATACGGCCTGCCGTATTTGCACGAATCGACTGCCGGGCAAAATCGAGGCAGAACATCCCGCAGTCCGGGTATTTCATCTTGAAGGGACAACGATAACAGTCGGCATACGGGACGAGATGCGTACCGGGCGCCAGAGGCCCCCATTTCTGCTTCCACTCATCGCCGATCAGGCCCATGACACCGCCCGTCTTGCCATGGAAGCCGCCCCAGAAACCCACCACCTCGAATTTCTTCGTGTACGCTTTGGCCAGCCGGATCGCCGCCTCAACTGCCTCTGCGCCACCACTGTAGAGTTGCGTCCGATTGAGTCGCCCCGGAGCGATCTCTGCCAGCAGCTTGAGTAACTCAAAGCGCGGCTGACTCGTGAAGCTGCCGACGATGAGACGAGAAAGTTGCCGGCTCACAACCTCGACGAAACGAGGATGCGAGTGTCCAAGACTGGCAACCGCAACACCCGCAAAGAAATCGAGGTATTCGTTCCCATCGAGGTCGGTCAACGTACAACCATGGCCTTCGGCCAGGCTCAATTGCGACAACTGTGCAATGCGCTGGATTCCAGGAGCCAGATAGAGCTGCTCCTCCTGGGAGAGCGCTTGTGACTTCGATCCGGGAATGGCAGCACGACTGGAAGCGGATTTCTGTACACCCTTCACGTACACCTCACCTCCTGCGCTCCCACATGAGCGGCAATGGCTGCCGCCGCCGAAAAGCGGCAGCGAGCGTAGCTAGGCCAATCATTCAAGTCAATTATGACCAGGCTGCCGCCATCAACGACACAGTCCCCGCCATAGACATCCACATCCAGAACACGCGCTGCGGCGGCGCCGAGAACCTCCATCCGATGGATGATGTCATCGGACAGCACCAGTCCCGAGTCCGGCGGAACATGGAAGAAAAATCCACCACGCACACCGTAGAATTTCACCACCGTTCCGGGCACGTGCTGCTGGATCACTACCCGCGCCACACCTCTTTGCCGGAAGCGTGCGAGTGCAGCACGAATCTGGGACCCATCCTGAGCACGTACAACATCATCCGCTTCCGTCGCGTGTACGTCTCCCCGTTTCACCCAGGCACCGTCTGCTTCGGCCCAGTCCGGCAAAATCGGGTTCTGCGCCGTTTCCACCATGGCGCTCCTGGGGAAGGATACGCCGGACTCCCTCAACAGGGGCACGGTGCGATGTCTCTGACAGTTCATCACACCACGCACACTGTTGATCACGCGGACACCCCGGCTCTCCCATGCAGCCAGACGCTCCAGTGCGAAATCTCCCTGTGCCATGGTGAAAACGACGGTGTCAGGCCCGGCCACAGGCCACGTTCGATCATCACCCCGGGCGATTTCCACGCGTTCACCCGCGTCGCGTAACAGATCGACCACGGCAAGAAGGATTGCAGCATCATCCTCCACCCTGCCGGGCGAGTAGACCGCTTCACGCAAGATACCGATATAACGCGCGGTCATCTGCGAAATCCGTTCTCGATGAAGCGCTCGGCCGCGGCGATATCCTCGCCCCGGTCCACATCGAAGGATGGCCCGATCGGCAGCGCATCCAACCGGAACCCACATTCCACCAGGTGCCCGAGAAATTGCCTCAGTGCGCCGAACCCGCGCTGTCTCGACACGCCGATTTCCCGGAAGATCACCGGATCAAAGACATACACGCCAGCGGTGATCCAGCCGCTACCGGCCGCCGGCGCTCCCAATGCCGTAATCCTTCCATCTGCAACGGAGCGGACCCACAGTGGCTTCTCGTCCTCCACGAGGTCGGTGGTGGCAAGCACGCCTGCCGCATGATCTCTGGCGGCGGCATCGGTGCAGAACCGTTGAAGGACCGGCGGCGCCATGATGGCATCGACCGTCAGCAACAGAAATCTCTCCGCGCCGAGGAGCGGCGCCAGGGTAAACAGGCTTTCCATGGAGTTCGGCGTCGTCTTGCGGACAAACGAAAATTCCAACTCCGGCCAGCGGCCAAGGCAGTGTTCCTCGATGCCCATGAACAACTCGTTCACGATGCAGACAACCTCGATGAGGCCAGCGGCACGAATACCGGCCAGGGCATAATCGATCAGCGGTATCCCGCGCACAGGCACGAGTGGCTTCGGTTGCACATAACCGTCGCGGCGTAGCCGCTCACCGAGACCAGCAGCAATGAGAGCAGCTTTCATGGATCTTTCGGCAACACGGATTCCAGTTCAGCGATCGACCGGATCCGAAAGTCGACCAGCGAGGGGTCGGGGCACTCACCTTCCGTGCGATTGCTCAACCACGCAGTCCGCAAGCCGGCCTGGTGCGCCCCGATGATATCTTTGTCGAAAGAGTCTCCCACATAGAGAGCATCTTCCGGAGCGCATTCTAATTTCTCCAGAGCGAGGCGAAAAATCGCCGGGTCGGGTTTACGCAGCCCCACGAGAGTGGAATCGATCACGACCGAAAGAAACGGCAGGATTCCAGCTTCCTCGAGAAGATGGCCCACATTCCCGTAGAAGTTTGAAATCACGCCCAGGTCATAGCACCGGCCCAGCCGGGAAAGGGCAGCACGGCTATCCACCAGAGATGCACGCGCAGCAGCCACGAAGTCGCCTTGCAGACGCTCGGCGAGGGCGTGGTCCCTCAAGCCCAGGTAGACAAACTGCTTTCCTACATGAAACTGGATGAGTGGTTCCAGCGTCATGGTACGAACCTGTGGCTCCTGGTAGGCGCAACGCGTCGCATGGTCGAATGCGGCACGAATCTGCTCCCACGACAGATGGCAGCCGGCTTGCGCATAGAGAGCGGCAAAGCGCTCGAGCCAGTGGATGCCAGGGGCATCGAGCGTACCACCAAAGTCAAAATACACAGCACGGAGCCGCATCACGCGCATGTAACGACCACGGCGAAACGCGGCAACCGCCTGACAGCGTGAAATACGCGCTCTTCAACCCATCGGCCGGCCGATTCCGGTTTGACACAGCCGCGAACGCATGAAATCAGACGCAGGTCCGACAATCCATTCAGATGCCCCGAACCGCCGAACTATCCGCGCGAACGCGCAACAAGAACCTGCAAAGACTGGAGCGGGAGCGGTTCGACCTGCTCGTGGTGGGAGGAGGGATCACCGGTGCGGGCATTGCTCGCGACGCCGCGCTACGCGGATTACGCGTAGCGCTGGTCGAACGGCGTGATTTTGCTTCCGGAACCAGCAGCCGGTCATCGAAACTCATCCATGGTGGATTACGGTACCTCGCACAAGGCGATGTCGGACTGGTCATGGAAGCCTCGAACGAACGCCGTGTGGTGCGCCGTCTGGCGCCTCACCTGGCGCTACCTCAACAAATGCTCGTGCCCGTGCATAGCCGCTCGGGTTACCTGACGATCAGCGCAGGACTCTTCACGTACGATCGGATGGCACGCGTATCCAAAGAAGAACGTAACCGCATGCTCAGTCGCGAGGAGACCCTCGAACTCGAGCCGCTCCTGCGAGCCGAACGGATCTATGGAGCAGGGTTATATTACGAGTATCTCACGGACGACGCACGGCTGGTCATCGAATGCGTCAAAGCCGCGGCCGGAATGGGAGCAGTCGTCGCCAACTACGCAGCCGTTACGAACTTCACCCTTGAAGAGGGCAGACTGAATGGTGCCGTCGTACGTGACGAGACCAGTGGAGCCGAAATCCCAGTCCGTGCCAAGGTGATCGTCAACGCCGCTGGGGCCTGGGTCGACGATGTGCGGCAGCTCGAAGGTCCCGGCGTGCAGAAACGCCTCCACCTGACCAAAGGGATCCATCTGATTCTGCCGCGCCGCCGTCTCGACGTTCAGCGCTGTGTGGTCATGAACGCTACAGACAAGCGTAACGTGTTTGTGATTCCGCGCGGACCGATCGTCTACCTCGGCACCACCGATACGAACTATGAGGGTAGCTTCGACGAACCACCGATCACGCGAGAAGATGCGCGCTACCTTCTGGATGCCGCGAACGCGACCTTCTCGATCGACCCACTCACCATGGAAGATATCGTCGGTGCCTGGGCCGGTGTGCGTCCCTTGCTGCACCAGGAAGGCAAGGCGCCCAGCGAGATCTCGCGCAAGGACGAAGTGATGATCAGCCCAGCGGGACTCATCTCGATCGCCGGCGGCAAACTCACGACGTTTCGCAAGATGGCCGAACGGATCACGACCCTGGTGATGCAGAATCTACGAGCCCAGGGCGACACCATATCGGAGAAATCAGGCGACGAGGATTCTCCCCTGAGCGGTGGTGATACGGGAGAAGATCTGAATGCCTTCACCAACCAGCTCAAACAACGCTGGCCGCGGGTACCGGCTGATATCGTGGAACGGCTGGTCGAAGTGTACGGCAGCAATGGCGAGCGTCTGGTAGAAGCAATGGCGAATGACCCGGTTCTAGGAGAACGTTGTGCTCCCGGGTCGCCCGTGACGTATAGCGAGGTGGCGTACGCCGTACGTGAAGAGATGGCACTCACACTCGCTGACTTCATGGAGAGACGCTCGCGACTGTTCCTGTGGGATCTCCACAACGGGCTGGAGGTTGCCAGCAGTGTGGCTCGTGTGATGGGCAGTCTGCTCGGTTGGGACGAATCACGCATCGCAACCGAGAGGCACCAATACGAAAACCATGTCGCAGACGTGAAGGCATTTCTCCTTGAACCGGCCTCTGAACCAATGGCGCGTGCAGCACATGGCTGAGAACGACACCGCGGACCACCGCGCAGCACTGGCTCGCGAGCTTGGCACCGCCGAGGTCGTATGGGACAACACGGCGCTCGACGAACACCGGCAAGATTACTGGTTTCTCAGCGTCCTGCGGGCCAGCCGTGGTGCACTGGAACGACCACTCTGTGTCATACGCCCGAGATCGGTCGAACAGGTGGCAACCGGGTTGCGCTATGCCAACGCCCACCGAATTCCCGTCGTACCATTTGGCGCCGGCTCCGGCGTCTGCGGCGCGGTGCAACCGGACAGCCGCAGCATCGTCATCGATATGCGGGCAATGAACCGGATCGTCGAACTGAACGAAAAAGCTCTGTTGGTCCGTGTACAGGCTGGCATGATGGGAGGTACTTTCGAGGCAGAATTGAATGCCGCCGGCTACTCCGCTGGGCACTTCCCCCAATCGATCGACGTTTCCACCGTCGGCGGATGGGTCGCCACACGGGCTGCGGGTCAGTATTCGACTCGATATGGTAACGTGGAGGACATCCTGCTGGCCCTCGAAGCGGTTTTGCCCGACGGGCGGATTCTGCGGACCCATGTGGGCCCGCGATCGGCCACAGGCCCGGACCTGCGCCACGTGTTCCTGGGCGCCGAAGGAACGATGGGTGTGGTCACCGAGTTGACCTATCGGATCTTCCCGCAACCGCAGAGTCGCAGCCTGCAGTCATTTGTCTTTCCGACGATGGACGCTGGACTCGAAGCGATCCGGCAGTTCATGCGCACCGGTTGGCGGCCGCCCGTCGTTCGACTCTACGACGGGATTGAGACGGCCCGCCTTTTCCCCCAGGCAAGCAATGGCAACAACTGCCTTTTGATTCTTCTTTCCGAAGGACCCGAATCATTGACGACCGCAGAAACTGTCGCCTGCGGGGAGATCTGCGTGGCCAATGGCGGTGAAGCGAAAGGGTCCGAACCCGTCGAACGCTGGTTGCAAGAACGTAATCACGTTCCTGGTTTTCAGATGTTCATCGAGAAGGGGCTGGTTGTCGATACGATCGAAGTGGCTGCTACCTGGGACCGTATCGGCGGTCTCTACCATGACGTCGTAGCCGCCATCCAGGCGGTGCCCGGTATCTTCATGGCATCGGGCCACAGTTCGCACAGCTACGCGCAGGGGACGAACATCTACTTCACCTTCGTGGGCCGGCCGGAAGATCCAGCGCAGGGGGAGGAAACCTACCTGGCAGCCTGGCGTGCTGCGATGGATACCACCGTTCGCTGCGGTGGAACGATCGCCCACCATCACGGGGTGGGGCGTTTGCGGCTTCCCTGGATGGCACCAGAACTCGGCGTTGGGCTGGAAGTTCTCCGCTCGATCAAGCAGGCAATCGATCCGCACGGCATCATGAATCCGGGCGTACTCATTCCCAGGTAGGATTCGGCTGCCTTTCCGGGCTGAGACAATCGAGGCCGCACCAACCCGTTTTCCAGGAGAATATCGATGCGAACACTGTTGGCCTTTTTCATCTCTCTCACCGTTGCCGCCGTAGCTGCGCGTGCCGATACGGTGCCAGGTGGATGCCGGGGTGATTTCAACAATGACGGCCAGGTCACCATCGACGAAATCATCGTTTCGGTGAACAACGCACTGAACGGCTGCCCCCCACCGGGGGAACGTTTCCAGGACAACGGAGACGGCACGATCAGCGATACACGCACCGGCCTTCAATGGGAAAAAAAGAGCCATGACGGAAGCATCCATGACCAGGATTTTCTCTACACCTGGAGCGCCAGTTCAGAAGGCATCCCTGACGGCACCGCATTCAGCGAATTTCTGGCAAGCCTGAATACGTCACCTTGCTTTGCGGGCCACTGTGACTGGCGGCTTCCGACCACAGGGGAGTTGCAGAATCTCGTGGACCACATGCGTTTTGCTCCGGCAATCGATCCGGCTTTCACGAAGCAATGTACGGCAGGCTGCCTTGTCGAGGCCTGCGGTTGCACGAACATCGACGCACCCTACTGGACGACCTCCGAGATGAAGGACCTGCAAGGCTTCGTCTGGACCGTCGATTTCAATTACGGATACGTCACCGGATACGAGAAGACTCTCCCCCATCCAGCGCGAGCCGTCCGCAGTGGAACATAGGGAGTGCCGGAGACCGCTCTCCCGAGCGCCATCCACGAAATCCGATCATCCACCGCGAAGGATCAGTTCACTGTCTCGCGTTTGAGCCCTGCGGGTCTCCTTCCGGGGTGCTTGCGATCGTACCAGAGAGGTTTGTGACAGCCCGGCGAACAGCTCCCGCCGTCCTCGGTCTTCTGGAATTTCAAAGGCATCTGCCATTTTCCAAACGGAACGGTCTCGGCGATCAGCACCGGATTGTTGCTGCCATGCTGGCTGTGGCAGAGCAGGCAATTGCGGCCCTTCGTCTTGTTGTTGACATGCGCGTAGTGCAGGTTCTTTTCGCCGTCGCGGAAATTCGTGGCGAAGGAAGTGTCCGGATACTGCAGCATGTCCCGCTTGTGACACTCGAAGCAGAGAGCAAACTGCGTTCCCGTGTAGGGCACATAGGTGTCCATCTCGAAAGGAGCAACGAGCAGTTTCCCGAACCGTCCGCCATGCGGATCGTGGCAGTCGGAGCACTTTCCCTCATTGTTCTTGCCGTGCCTGAATTTCAGCTTCGTCGCCGCAATGTTGTCATGACAGGAAACACAGGTCTCCTGGGGTGATTTCACCAGCAACCCATCGTTGTCACTACCGTGCGGGTCGTGGCAAACCACACAGCCCTTCTTCTTGATCGGCTCGTGGACAACCGGGGCGGAATCGACTTTTTCCTGGATGCCGTCGTGGCATTCGTAACAAGACTCCGGTCCGGCTGCCGACAACAGCATGGGGTAATCCGTGCCGTGTGGCGCGTGACAGGAAGTGCAACCATCCTCCATCGGCGGATGCTGGACCTTGCGTTTCTCCACATTCTGCAATTCGTCGTGGCAGTTGAAGCACAGGCTCCGGCCTTCGGCGACAAGCAACTTCTTGTGATCGGATTCGTGTGGGTTGTGGCAGGCCACGCAGTCACCAGTCGACACCGGGCCATGCGGCTCCTTGACGTTGATGGCGGCATGGCAGGTTTCGCAGAGGGTCTTTTGTGACTCAACGAGGAGTTTCGGCTCATCGGACGCGTGCGAGTCGTGGCACGATGTGCAATCACCATCGCTCACGGGAGGATGGACGACGGGCTTCTCTCCGTACTCGTCGTGGCACGTATAACAGAGAGCCGGAACCTTGTCGGCGAGCTTGAACGTCTTCTTTCCCTTCCGCGGGTGATCGGGTTCCACAGCATCATGGCAACTAT
>CAZEWD010000067.1:7031-12772 GCA_964515725.1 uncultured Binatia bacterium (SeqCode) | reverse complement strand
TCTCGATCCGAGTTCTGTCGGCATGGTGAGGATGGGGATCGACGAAGGTCTGACCGGAATCGTGGTGCAGAAACTCGAGCCGGTCATGGCCATCGATGCACTGGTCCATCCCCGTTACAAGTATTTCCCCGAAACCGGTGAGGAGCGATACCACTCGTTTCTCGGAGTGCCGGTCGTCGAACGCGGGCAGCCCGTCGGTGTCCTCGTCGTGCAGACGTCGCGACGGCGCCGTTTCACCATGCCGGAGGTCCGGCTCCTGAAAGCCATTGCGGTGTCGGTCGGCGGCATCCTGGCGCAGATCCAGTTGCAGGCGAGCCTGGCGACGAAGGAGGAGGAGCGGCGCGTCATCCAGATGCGCATGGACGACGTGATCAACCGGCTGCAGGACTATGAAGCGCAGCCGGGCAGCCGCACGCTGCAACGGCCCGGCGGTCCAGCACGCCTGATGGGTATGGGCGCCTCGCCCGGATACGGCATCGGGCGGGCGCACCTGCTCAAACCCGACGTCAGTTTCGCGGGTCTTCCCAGGGAACGGCAATTACCCTTGCGCCGGGAACTTGCCCGCTTGAAGACCGCACTGGCCAGCGCTGCCGAAGAACTGGAACGTACCCGGGAACGCGTCAAACGGAGTGTCCCCGAGATCGACGCGTCCATCTTCGATGCGCAACGGTTGATGTTGCAGGATCCGAGTTTCGAGGCGCGTATCGAGGCCGCGGTGCGCGACGGATTCAGCGCCGAGGCGGGTCTCGAAGAGGCGGTGGAAGGGCTGGCGCGCCATTTCGCCGAATTGGACGATCCGTATTTCAAGGACCGCGCCGCCGATATCAAAGACATCGGGCAAAGGGTGCTGCGCAACCTCCTGGGCGCCGGGGAGCGGACGCGGCAATTCGCCAGTTCTGTCGTCCTGGTCGCCTCGGACGTCGCCTTGTCGGATCTGACCATCGTGGAGCAGGAGGGCCTGAAGGGGCTGGTTCTGGCCGGTGGCGGTGTCACCTCCCATGCTGCCATCCTGGCGCGCTCCCTCGAGATTCCGACTGTGGTGGGCATCGAAGGCGCCGAAGAACTTCTGCGCGAGGGGGACCACCTGATTGTGGATGGAAACGCGGGTGTGGTGTTCCTCAACCCGAGCACCGAGGTGGTGCGCGAGTACGAACGCCTGGGGCGGGAGTATCGTGCCTTCAGCAGAGACCTCGAAACCCTGCGCGACCTGCCAGCCCAAACGCCCGACGGCCACCTCATCCAGCTCTGGGCCAATGTCGGATTGCTCGGCGATCTTCATTGGGCACGACTCCATGGGGCGGAAGGCATCGGACTCTACCGCACGGAGGTGGCATTTCTCTCGCACCGCGATTTCCTCTCCGAGGAGGAACAACTCGAACTCTACCGGCGAATCACAACGGGGATGGAGCGCCGGCCCGTTACGATCCGTACACTCGATCTCGGCGCCGACAAGTACCCACGCTACCTGAAGGTGCCACACGAGGACAATCCGTTCCTGGGCTGGCGGTCGATTCGCATCTCGCTCGAGATGCCGGAAATCTTCAAGGAACAGATGCGGGCAATCCTGCGGGCCAGCGTGCTTGGTCCGGTGAGGATCATGTTTCCGATGATTTCCAGTCTGGAAGAGATCCGCCGGGCCAAGGATCTGCTGGCCGAGGCGCAAGCCGAACTGGCCGCGGCTGGGCATCCGTTCGATCCGCAGATGCCGATCGGCATCATGGTCGAGGTGCCCTCTGCGGTTTACCTCGCGCCCTATCTGGCGCAGGAGGTCGACTTCGTCAGTATCGGCACGAATGACCTCATCCAGTACGTGCTGGCCGTCGATCGGAACAACCGCAAAGTGGGCGCGCTCTACGAGCCGCTGCATCCGGCCGTCCTGCAATCCGTGGCCAACGTCATCCGCGCCGCCCGAAACGCCGGCAAACGTGTTTCCATCTGTGGCGAAATGGCTGCTGACCCGATGTGCGCGCTTTTATTGATCGGACTGGGGCTGCGCGAACTGAGCATGAGCGCCTTCTTCATTCCACTGGTGAAGCGGATGGTCCGCACGGTGCCTCTGTCGAGCGCCCAGAGCATGGCCGAAGAGGTCCTGCAGCTTCCTACGGTCAAGGAAGTGAAAGGCCACGTGTTCGAGTTCATGCGCAATCTGGGCATGGTCGATCTGATGGAAATGTATCACTGAAAACCGCCGGGAAGTCCGAATCCTCCTCTTGCGCCCGTCCAGGTCGTCCCATAGTAGATTCGAATTCGACTCGAGCGGCAGGAAAGGTCTGAGATTGGAAACGGTGGCGGAGCGACTGGGGCGTCGTGTGTGCTGTGCAATCTTGAGCAGCGTCTTCATTCTATTTTTGATTGCGGCGGCGTCCGCGGCGCAGCCGAAAGCCGATCCGAAACGCGCCGTCTGTGCCGAACTCGAAGAACGTCTCACACCGCTCGTCGAGGCGCAACGGGCCATTCCTCCTGCCCTGGCCCAGATCCGGGACGATATCGCGGCGTTGCAGCGCGGGCTGGCGGGAATCGAATCGGAAGCACGCCGGCTGAAGGAGGCCGACGACGCCGCCTATGAGCACAACAAGGAGATGCGCGAGGAAGTCCGTGGGCTGTATGTCGAGACGAGCCGGTTGAAAGGGGATATCGCGCAACTCGGTGATCAACTCGAGGGACTCCAGCAGGATGTGGGAAATTTCCGTTTCAGTTTTGGCATCATTGCGGCGATAATCGTCGTCCTGCAATTGGTGCTGGGATGGCTCGGGTTGAGAGGTCGGGGCTGATCGAATTGGCAATGGCGGTAGTGGAATACCGGCAGCCGGTGCGGCCGGCTGCTTTTCCCGGAACAATCCAGCATGGCCGGATGGACGGAGTACCTATGCGAATGAGCCGATTCCTCATTACCGTGGCCGCCTTGAGCGGCCTGCTTGCTGTGAATGGTTGCCATTCTGAGAAGGTCGATTTGCCGCCGTTGCCGTCGCGCCTGATCAGTATCGCGGACAAATTCTTCGCCGTGCAGGCCCTCGACGCCGAACACGCGATCGTGGTCGGTTACGGCGGAAAAATCCTCCTTACGTCGGATGGTGGGTTCACCTGGACACAATCCCCCTCCGGCACCGACGGTGCTCTCTACAGCGTACATTTCGTCAATGGGATGAAAGGCTGGGTGAGTGGACAGGATGGGATCATCCTGCACACGGCCGACGGGGGCAAAACATGGCGCAAGCAACACAGCGGCACCAACGTCTATCTGTTTTCGATCGATTTCCTGGATGAACAGTACGGCTGGGCCGTGGGGGATAAGTCGATAGCCGTGGAAACCTCCGATGGAGGTGAAACCTGGAACCTGCGCAAGATCGTTCCGGTCTCCGATGGAACCGTGCAGGAGAATGCGGATCAAATGCTCGCATCCCAGGACCCGATCCTCTACGACGTTCGTCTGATCGACTCAAAAACCGCCTGGATCAGTGGCGAATTCGGGAAGCTGTTCCATACTTCGGACGGGGGTCAGACCTGGACCGGGCAGGAAGAGAGCCTGCTGGGCGAGGACCTCATCGACGTGCTCGATATCCCCACCTTTTTCGGGATCGACTTCACCGGCCCCCGGGATGGCGTCGCCGTGGGGCTGGAAGGAAAGATCGCTCGCACCCGCGACGGAACGACGTGGAAGTTCGAACCGGAAAAGCTCGATTATCCGATTGCCGATCCACTCTTTCAGCCGCGTCTCTTTGCAGACGGCAGCGGTTGGGCCATCGGCGCAGCCGGTGAAGTCCTGCGTCGGGATTCTGCGGACAGCCCATGGTATCGGGTCAAGCTCGGCATGGAAATCGCGACCTGGCTGCGCGGCATGTCCTGGGTGGATCAGGACAACGGCTGGATCGTTGGCGGATACGGACTCGTGTTGCACACCAAGGACGGAGGCAAGACGTGGATTCCGTCATTGGCATAACGCTCTCGCCATTCGGGGTATCGCAACGCAATCCGCGTCTTGTGGTCGAGCAGCAGGCGCGGCGAGACGTGGGCGGGTCGGACGAGCATGTGAGGTAGGGAGGTACGGATGGCACTCGACTACGATGTGCCGCAGGACAAGCGGCTCCTCTATTGGCTGGGCGACAAGTTGATCGACTATCGCCACCCCGTGTCGGTTCTGGTGATTCTCGTCACCGGCGTTTTCATCTACTGGGCATTCCAGCTCCAACTCGTGACGAGTTTTGGCGATCTGCTGCCGCAGAACCACCCCTACATCAAGATCCACAATCGCTTCTCTGGTACGTTCGGCGGCGCCAACAACATCATGGTGATGCTGGAGGTGAAGGAAGGCAGCATCTTCACACCGGAGACGTTGAACAAGATCTGGGGCATGACGCGGGGCCTCGATCAGGTCTACGGCGTCAATCACAATCAGATCGACTCCATCGCACATCGCACGGTGCGCTACCTGAAGGTGGCAGCCGGTGGCACCATGCGGGCCACACCCGTGATGCTGGGCGAGGTGAAAACAGACGAGGAAGCCGCCCAGATCCGGCGCGTCGTGCACAACGCGGAAAACATCTACGGATTGCTCGTCTCGCTCGACGACAAGGCGGCGCTCATCCGGGCCAACTTCATCGAGGGCCGTCTGGACTACCGCCGTATGTTCGATGAGGTGAACGAGCATGTCGTGGAACCCTTCCGCGATGCCAACACCGAGGTGTACGTGGCCGGAGAGCCGCGGCTGTACGGATGGGTCTACAACTACGCGGGCGACGTCTTCTTCATTCTCGTGGTGACGTATTGCATCGAGTGGGTGTTGCGTTGGATGTATTTCCACGATTGGCGCGGTGCCTTGCGACCGACGATCACCGGCCTGATCGCGGCCTTCTGGGGCCTCGGCTTCATCCATCTGATTGGCCTGGCGCTCGATCCGCTCATGCTGGTGATGCCCTTCCTGATCACCGCCCGGGCCGTGAGTCACGCCATTCAGATGCACGACAGATATTACGAGGAGTTCGAGAACTGCGGTTGGCACAAGCGGCGAGCCATCGTTGCCTCCTTCGCCGAACTCTTCGTGCCGACTCTCTCGGGAATCACGGCGGATGCCTTCGCCGTTCTCGTGATTCTGCTGGTCCCCGTCGTCATGCTGCAGAAACTGGCCATCACGGCATCCTGGTGGATTCTGGCCATCACCATTTCGGAGATGCTGCTGAATCCGATCGTGTACTACTACCTGAAGGCGCCCGAGCCCGAACTGGTGATGCTGCGAGAACGGGGCACTTTCCGCCAGGGCGTGAACTGGTTCGTGAAGCGGTTGCTCAGTCCGACCGGCAAGCTCGTCACAGTGGTCCTATGGCTGCTCGTGGCCGGTGTGGGACTCCATTTCATGCGTGGACTGACCATCGGTGATCCCACTTCGGCCTCTCCGTTGTTGTGGGCGGATTCTCCCTACAACGTGGCACACCAGCAGATTCAGGGTAAATTCGGTGGCGTCGAGCCACTCATCGTGGTCGCGGAAGGATTGGACCGCGACGCCATGAAGGACCCGGTGACCCTGCGCCGGATGGAGCGCTTCCAACGGCTGATGGAGCGGGACCCGGGCGTCGGGTACAGCTTCTCACTGGCCGACATCATCCGCGCCGTCAACGCCGTCTTCCACGAACTCGAACCGAAGTGGGGCGTCATCCCCAACAACTGGGTCGATGTGGGCGGTCTCTTCTTCATCTATTTTTCCGGCTCTCCACCAACCGAAACGGCCAAGTACGTCGATGCCAGTTATA
>CAZEWD010000067.1:0-6955 GCA_964515725.1 uncultured Binatia bacterium (SeqCode) | reverse complement strand
GACGGCGCACGTCACGTTGTTCTGCAAGGATCACAAGGGCGAGAACATCCGCCGCATCGTGCAACGTTGCAAGGATTTCATCTGGGGCGAACAACTGCAGGACCTCGGAATCACCGTTGCCGAGGAAAACGGGGCGGTCGTCATCAAGGAAGTCGCAGAATCACCGCGTTGGGAGAGGGCAGGCCCTTCCTGGGTCGTGTCGGAGAATGTCGCCGCGAGTGAGGGGCCCTTCCGGCCGGGTGACCGTATCACGAAGCTTGGCCGCAGCGATGTGACCGATATGGACAGCTTTCATGCAGCCCTCACCCGGGAGACCGCCAGTGCCGCTCTGATCGACTTCCAACTGCAGCGCGGTGGCGGCGTGGCCGCGGAGACGGTCGGTGCTCCGTGGAAGGCTGTGTTCAAGTTGGCAGGCGGCCTCATCGGCACTCTGGCGGCCGCCAACGAGGAGCTTCTGCACAACGATGCCCTGATGAACTTCCTCGGCTTTTTCACGATGTGGATGATCATGCTGTTCACCTATCGTTCCTTTGCCGCCGGGTTTTACCTTCTGGCGCCCCTGTTCCTCTCCAACATCATGGTGAACGGGTATATGGGATTTCAAAACATCGGTATCAACATTCACACTTTGCCGCTGGTGACCGTCGGTCTGGGTTTCGGCATCGATTATGGTCTCTATATCGTCAGTCGCACGATCGAGGAGATCCGTGTCCGCGGTGATCTCGTCGATTCCGTTCGCGAGGCGTTGGAGACCTCGGGCAAGGCGGTGACGTTTACCGCTGTGACCATGGTGCTCAGCACCGTCTTCTGGATGACCTCCCACATCCGCTTCAATGCAGAGATGGGACTCCTCCTGGCGATCTGGATGTTGATCAGTTACGTCGGTTCGCAGACACTCACCCCGGTGCTGATCGTTCTTCTCAAGCCGAGGTTCATCATGCGGGAAGCAAACCGCAAACCAGCGTTGGTGAAACAATGATCTTGCCGGATCGAGATACGGGGACGATGGATTTGCTTTGTGGACAGGCAGTTGGCCCGGCAGGAGTGCCGTGGAAATGGCGCCGGCCGGTGGACACAGGAAGGTTCATGCCATGCATTTGACCCTCTGGAATTCGGTGGCAATCGTTCTGGGCTTCAGCGTCCTCGTGATCGTGCTGGATGAATACGTCGTCAAACCGTGGCGCGAGAAAAAATGGGAACGGTTGGCAGCCGAGGGTGACAGTGAGGCGGCGGAACTCCTGCGGATCGCCCGTTCGGTGGAAGTAAGCGAGGAATGAACGCCGCTGCCGGCCCCGACGATTCCAACCGCCCAGGCCGGCTGCGCCGCTCGCCGCGCAAACGCGCCGTCCGCACTTGCCGTATCCTTGCGGTCGGCGCCGTGTTGCCTCTCCTTTTCTCCCTGTCTCAGAGTCTCGCGCGGGCGCGTGGCCAGGCTCCGGTACCAGGACTGGCGGCTGCCTTCGGCGTCCTCGGGGTGCTTTTCCTCGCACGCGCTGCGGCGACGGAATCGTCGCGTGGCGAGGAGTTCGACACCCAGAAGGATTTCCTGTGGGGTGCCGGACTCGGCGCTCTGGCGGCAAGTCTGCTGCGCCTCGCCGGTCTGGTCTGAGTCGGACCATGGAGGCCTGCAACCATGAGCCCTGGCCCCGCGATCGCCATCGACGAGGTTTCGAAACACTTTGGGATGGTCGTGGCGGTCGATCGTCTGAGTGCTTCTATTCTTCACGGAGAATGCATCGGGCTGCTCGGCGCCAATGGTTCCGGCAAGACCACCTTGCTGCGCCTGTTGGCGGGATATTTCCCGCCAACCCGGGGTGAGATCCGTGTTGCGGGTTGGAGCGGTGGCAGCAGTTCCCTGGCACGACGCTCCCGCATCGGGTACCTGCCGGAGAACTTCACCGTCTACCCGGAAATGCGGGTACGGCCGTTTCTCGCGTGGTGTGCCCGGCTGCATCGGGTGCCTGCCGCACGCGTAGCCTCGCGCGTCGAGACGGTCCTTGCCGATTGCGGTCTCGACGGCGTGGCCAACCGCCTCATGGGGAATCTCTCCAAAGGGTACCGCCAGCGGGTGGGCATCGCGCAGGCCCTTCTCCATGAGCCATCCGTGCTCCTTCTGGACGAGCCGACTGCCGGACTCGACCCTCATCAGTTGCGTTCGTTCCGCTCCCTGTTGCAGGGCCTGCGTGGCCGGTCCACCGTGATCCTCAGCACCCACATCCTGCAGGAAGTCGGCCTGTTGTGTGACCGCGTTCTGGTGATGCATCGGGGCCGGCTGGTGGCAGATGATCCTGCGGCGGATCTGGCGCAACGGGCCGGCGGGGAGGATCGCTGTCTGGTTCGTGTGACCGCCCCGTTCGATGCCGTCGAGGACGTTTTGCGCAGCATCCCCGGTGTGGATGGACTGGAGCGTGTGGACACAGCGGGCGGCCAGGCTTCTTTCCTCGTTGCGGTGCGCGACCGGGAAATCACACGGGCTGCCATCGCTGCCACGATGGTCGAACGCGGATGGGCCTTGCTCGAACTCCGCGCCGTTCCCCTCAGCCTCGAAGACCTCTACGTTCGGCTGACTTCGTCATGACGGTCCTCACACTGCTCCGTAGAGAGCTCCATGGCTACGCCGTGTCGCCGCTGTTCTACGTCCTGGGGGCCGTCTTTCTCGGGCTTGCCGGATTTTTCTTCTACACGCGGCTTGTGTTTTTCGTGGAGTATGGCCTGGGCGAGAACATCCTCGGCAACTTCTGGGTCGCCTTCCTGGCGGGCGCGCCGTACTCGATGTCGATGCTGCTCCTGCTCGTCCTGCCGCTCCTCACCATGCGTCTGTTCGCGGAAGAGCGCAGGCTTGGGACGCTCGAACTGCTGCTCACCTATCCGATCCGGGACGGGGAACTCTGGCTGGCAAAATTCCTCTCCTGCGCCATCGTCTGTGGCCTCCTGCTCCTTGCCACGTTGCCCTACGCCTGGCTGCTCGGAGGGATGACGCCATTGCCCTGGAAGGCGATGGCTGCCGGCTACCTCGGTTTGTATCTCCTGGGTCTCAGCTTCATCGCCTGCGGTCTTTTCGTATCCAGCCTGACGGACAGTCAGGTCGTCGCGGCCGTTGGAACTCTTGGCCTCCTTCTCGCCTGCTGGGTCTTGACGTGGAATGAATCGGCGAGCCGGACGGATTTTCTGTGGATTTTGTCCGAAATCTCCATGTTCGACCACTTCGAATCTTTTGCGCGTGGCATGATCGATGTGCGGGATGTGGCGTACTTCGCGAGTCTTGTCGCCTTCTTCGCTTTCTGCACGTTCCGGGTCCTCGAATCCCGTGGTTGGCGCGGGAGGCGCTGAACGTGCGGAGATGGCGAGACTGGCTGTTGGCCGTTTTTTCGACGGCCGGCTTTGCTCTGTTCCTCTGGAGCATCAACGTTCTGCTCGCCGGAACGGGCTGGCGACTGGACCTCACGCCCGATCGACAGCATACCCTGTCACCACACGGCAGGCGTGTCCTGTCCGGACTGCACGCCGACGTGCAGGTCACGGCCTTCCTGCGCTCCGGAGATCTCCGTAATGCGGAAATCGAAGATCTGCTGGACCAGATTCAACGGGCTTCCCCTCGGATCCACGTGCGTCTTCTCGATCTGAATCGGGCGCCTGCCATCGCTCACGAGTATGGCGTGAGCAGCTACGCCTCGATTGCCGTCGACAGCGGTGGCCGCCGGCGTGTCTTTGCCAACCCCACCGAATCCCTTTTCGTGGCTGCACTCCTGCAGGTGACCCGTCCGAGGCGTCTCGTCGTTTACACGCTGGAAGGACATGGGGAGGCAGATCTGCAAGCGCCGGGACGAGATGGTTTTTCCGGTGCTCGCCATGCGCTCGAAGAAGAACTGTTCGAAGTGCGTTTCCTGCCGCTGGCCCAGGCCGGGCGAGTCCCGGCCGATGCCGATGTCGTTCTCCTGGCGGGGCCGAGCCACGACCTGTTGCCGGTCGAACTGGCGGCACTATCGGATTACCTGCGCGCGGGCGGCAGGCTCCTGGTTCTTGCCGAGCCTCCCGTGCCGGATGCGTTGCGAGTCTGGTTGGCGCAGTTCGGCATCGAGGTTGGGCGCGGCATCGTCGTTGATCCCGACAATTGTCTGGTGGCGGGAGATCCTCTGACCTTCAGTGTGAAGCAGCGTGCCCTCGATCATCCCCTGACGGCGGGTCTCGACGCCTGGCCCGTTGTTTCCGGGGCCGCCGTGGTGCGTCTGAACCTGCCAGAGGACGGTCCGTGGCGTGGGATCGAACTCCTTCACAGTGGTGCGGGAAGCTGGGAGACCAGAAACGCCGATGAAGCACGGGTAGGGGGAGCACGCCCTCCGGATGCCGGTGAACGACGTGGCGCGTTGCCCCTGGCTGTTTCGGTCGTGCGGCGAACTGGGGAAAATCCAGCGCAGACACCCGGACGTCTGGTGGTGATCGGCGACCGGGATTTCGCCCGTAATTTCTTTCTGGATACACTCGGTTGCAAGGATCTGCTGGTCAATGCCGTGAACTGGCTGGCCGGCGAGGAGGCTCTTCTGCTCAGCCGTCCCGCCACACGGACCCGCGGTGTCAATCAGGTGTTTCTCTCTGCCGAAGAGGCGCGCCGCATTTTCTACTACGGAACGCTCCTGCCACCGGTTGTTCTTCTCTTGTTGGGTAGCGCTGTGCGGGCGTGGCGCCGGTGGAAGGACCAGGAGAGCCGGTGATGACCTGGCGTCGTGCCGTTCTGTACTGGCTTGTCGCACTGGGCATTTTCGGATTGCGCCATGCCCTGATCCAGTTCTCCGCCCGAACGCCTGCCACAGGAGCGAAAGCCTCGGCCGTGGATCCGGCGGAATTTACAGGTTTGACCGTCGAGTCCGGAGAGATCCACATTTCCGCCACACGAAGCGGCGAGCGGTGGCACCTGGTGGGACCCATCACGCAGGTGCCGGGCGATCTGCTGAGCGCGATTGCCGAAAGTCTGGCAACGGTTGGAGATGCGCAGGTCGTCTCCGTCTCAGGCGAACATCCCGAACAGTACGCACTCGATCCGCCCCTCATGACAGTGTCCGCCGATCGGACTGGCAAGCCGCCGTTCCGGGTGTACCTGGGTGCCCCGAATCCGGCGGGTGTTGCGGTGTATGGACGGATCGACGGGGAGGCACCGATTCTCCTGATCGGCCTGCAACTCCGCTCCTACCTGGATCTCCTGATCGAAGCGGCCCGTGGAGATCCTCCATGAGGTTGTGGCGCGTCCCGCCATACTTCTCACTCGACAGAATGCAGCGCTTCTGGTTCTTCTATGCGGATGCGCAGGCAATGTATTCTGACCATGAGTCTCGTTCTTTTCGTCGCGGTAGCGGCGGGCGCGCAGGAACCCACCCCACGGCCAACGCCGCCAGCGGGATTTCAGAAGGCCCACTTCGGCGAGAGCGTCAAACAGGTGAAAGCGGCATACCCCGATTTGCAGCCGGCGCCAGTCGTTGCAGCCGGGTACCTGATGCATCCGGGTCTGCAGCGGCAGGTCCTTTACGCCAGACGCCTGCCGGGGCTGAACGAGCCGGTCGATCTCGAGTTGCGATTCTGGAAGGACAGGCTCTGGACGATTCTTTTTTATACCGGGAAAAACCCGCAAGGTGACGTGGACGTCTACCTCCAGCGTGAGTACGGTCCGCCAGCCACCAGTGAAAATGAATCTGTCTGGATCTGGCCCGGACGAACGCTGATCAGCCAGTCAGCGCGTGGTTGGTTTGCTTTGGCCGACAAGGAACTGGGTAGGGATGCTCAAAAGGAGTTGGCGGGGTCCCGTATGTCTGGAGCGACTCCCGGGAAATGAGGTTTCCGGTGAACGGCCTGACCGGGATCCATCTCGTCTTTTCATTGCATCTGTTCCGTCCGATGAAGGTCAGCGCGCACGACTATAGCTTGTCGAGAATTCCGGCAAGCTCGCGGGCGTGGTGTAGGACCCGGTAGACATCGATGGCTGTTGGCGACGGCTCGTAGAACACCGAGAGGGGAAACGTTGGAAGTACCACGCAGCGGAGGTTCGGGCGCAATGGCGTTGGGAATGGGTGGCCGAACCCGGGAAAGGTGACGAGCCGCTCGTAGACGCGGTGCACCTCAGCAAGAAACCGCTCACCGCTTCCAGTGTCGTGGTCGTCGAGAAATGCTGCCTGCTCGTCGATGTCGTCCTGAGCAGGCCGGTGGATAATCAGATCGATGCTCACGCACGTTTGCGTTGTGGCGTTCTCCTCGCCGTAGCCTTGCCTTGCGTCCTGGATCGCTCTTCACGGTGGCGTTCCAGTTCGGTGTAGCGATCCTTCCACCATTGCTCGGTCACGAGCTGGCCGGGTGAGTTCACGCCTTCGGTGATGAGTTCGTCGAGTTTGGCCATCGCGGCATCCCGGTCGAGGTCACGGCGGATCAGGTCGCGGATGTAATCGCTCGTGGACCCATATGAACCGAGCCGCTGCACTTTCTTCGTGAGACGATCACGCAAGGGCGCGGGCATCGAGACGTTGACGAATGCTTGTTGCGTCTTGTTGGTGCGGGATTTCATACGAGCCAAGGTACCACCCGATGCGAATATTGTCAAAAATTCACAAACTTTGAAGCGCAGCGGCGAGATCCGAGGGCTCCAGCGGCGTCGCCGGCGTCCACCGAGCGCGGCATCGGCTGGGAAAACTCCAGTCGCCCTACGGGCTCCTTCCGTTTCCCCAGCCGATGCAAGAATACTAACCATGTGGCCCCAGGGGAGGACACAATCGCTGAACTGTTAATCCCGGACAAAATCTCTGAACTACTACAGATCGCCCGATTCGTGTTGACGAACCCCTTTTCGGGATGGTAGCCAGCGAAGGCTTCTTGGAAGTCCGGCCTCCCGCACCGGGAGGCCGGGCGAGTCAGGTTTTCTTACTGATCGAGATGAATGAGAAGGGACCGGACCGCGCTTCCCGGATGCAGGGGCAGA